>NZ_JAWVAV010000001.1:0-280068 GCF_033599315.1 Acinetobacter sp. OYA S30 | reverse complement strand
GTTTCTTAAAGAGGCTCACAGACAAGGTGGGCCTTTTTGCACAGTGGACTATTGTTTTCTGTGCTATATAGGGGCGATTAACGCCCTTTTTTATTGGTTATCGTATCGCTATCGTGTAGTGTCGACATCAATTGGTCAAATAGTCATGCTTCACTATAGTAAGTCTGTGTCGGTTAAAACAACCGATTGAATCGCACGAGAATGACGAGAGTAAATGAAATTATCAAATAAATCCCAAGCATTGTATGACATGATTGCTCCAGCAGTGGAGGCATGTGGTGTCGACCTTTGGGGAATTGAATTCCTTCCACAAGGTAAGCGTTCATTATTGCGTATTTATATCGATAGACCGGTTGATGAAAATGCTGAACCAGTGATTAATGAAGATGGTGAAGTAGAGCAAGGCCGCGGTATTGGTGTAGAAGATTGTGTTCGTGTTACACAACAGGTCGGCGCAATGCTGGATGTCCATGATCCGATTTCAGGTGAATATGCATTAGAAGTTTCTTCACCAGGTTGGGATCGCCCATTTTTTCAACTCGAACAGTTGCAAGGCTACATTGGACAACAGGTTGCTTTGCGTTTGATTGCTGCAGTAGAAAATCGTCGTAAATTTCAAGCAAAACTCCTTGCTGTAGACCTTGAAAATGAAGAGATTCAGGTTGAAGTTGAAGGAAAGCATGTGCTTGATATCGACAGCAACAATATCGATAAAGCAAACTTGATCTATCAAGATTAAATTTATTTAAATTATATAAGAAATCGGTAGGTGACTTATGGGCCGCGAAATTCTTACCGTTGTTGAAACGGTTAGTAATGAAAAAGGTGTTAGTCGTGAAGCGATCTTCGAAGCTTTAGAACAAGCTCTAGTTGCTGCAACGAAGAAAAAATTTTACGAGGGTACCAATTCTGAAGAAGCTCAGCTTCGTGTAGAAATTGATCGTAGAACTGGTGATTACCGTACATTCCGTCAATGGACTGTTGTGGCAGATGAAGATCATGAAATGCCAGCATGCCAAGACGCAATTTCTGATGTTGATCCTGCAAAATGGTCAATTGGCGACGTTCGTGAGCTTGAAGTAGAATCGATTGAGTTCGGTCGTATCGCTGCGCAGATTGCGAAACAGGTTATCGTACAAAAAATTCGTGAAGCAGAGCGTGCATTAGTTGCTGATGCTTATGAATCAAAAGTTGGCGAGCTAATTTACGGTGAAGTGAAAAAGCAAACTAAAGATGGTTTCATCATTGACTTAGGTGACAATGCTGAAGCTTATTTAGCTCGTGAAGAAATGATTCCTAAAGAGATTCTTCGTCCAAAACAACGTGTAAATGCTATTTTATATAGTGTAAACCGTGAAGGCCGTGGTGCTCAGCTTCTATTATCACGCGCTAAGCCTGAAATGCTTATTGCTTTGATGAAGAAAGAAATTCCTGAAATTTCTGAAGAAATTATTGAAATTAAAGCTGCGGCGCGTCAACCAGGTGTTCGTGCGAAAATCGCAGTAAAAACGAACGACCACCGTATTGACCCTGTTGGTGCATGTATTGGTATGCGTGGAACACGTATCCAAGCGGTACAGCAAGAGTTAAATGGTGAGCGTATTGATGTTGTAGTTTGGTCTGATGATCCAGCTCAATACATCGCAAGTGCATTAGAACCAGCTGATGTATCAGGCATTGTGCTTGATGAAGATGCAAAAAGTGCAGACATTATTTTTGCTACCAACGATCAATTGGCACGTGCGATTGGTTCGCAAGGTCAAAATGTTCGTTTAGCTTCTGATTTAACTGGCTACAAACTCGACATGATGCTTGAAGAAGAGTATCGTGCTCGTCAGCAGAATGAAGCTCAGCAATATCTCGACATGTTCGTATCACGTTTAGATATTGAAGAAGACTTGGCAATGGCGTTAGTAGAGATGGGCTTCACTTCTTTAGAAGAGATTGCTTATGTGCCAGCTGAAACTTTTGACGAAATTGAACTTGACGCTGAGTTAGTTGAGTTATTGCAAAGTCGTGCAAAAGAAGCTGCATTAACTGATGCATTGAAACAGCAAGAAAATATTCAAGAACCGAGTGCAGACCTTCTCAATATGGAAGGCATGACCTCTGAGATCGCTTACTCGCTAGCCGCTCGCGGTATTATTACTGTTGATGATTTGGCAGATCAAGCAACTGACGATATCTCTGATATTGAAGGTCTTGGTCATGAAAAAGCAGGTCAATTGATCATGAAAGCTCGCGAATCATGGTTTAACTAGGAGATGAAATATGACGGACAAGTCGATTAAAGAGTTAGCTCTCAGCGTAGGACGTCCTGTTGAGAAGCTCCTAGAACAGGCTCGTGAAGCAGGTTTGCCTCAACGTACAGCAGACGACATTATTACCACTGAACAACAGGATACCTTAGTCAATTATTTGAAAAAGGTGCATGGTCAGGAAAGTGGTAACACAGGAAAAATTGCGTTGAAACGTAAAACAACCAGTACCGCTAAAGTTGCAAGTACTTCGGGTAAAGCAAAAACTATTAACGTAGAAGTACGTAAAAAACAGGTTTTTGCTAAACCAAACCCAGAACAAATTGCAGCAGAAGCTAAAGCGCGTGCAGAACAACAAGCGCGTGAAGCTGCAGAGCAAAAAGCGCGTCTTCAAACAGAGCAAAAAGCAAAAGCAACTTTAGATGCAATGCGTGCTGCTCATCAACAAGATAGCGCTGCACAGTCAGCTCCTAAAGCTGCTGTTGTAGTGAAAAAACGTGGTGGTGGTACAGTAAAACCTGCACCAAAACCAGCAGAAACATTAGAGCAAAAGAAAGCGCGTGAAGCACAAACAGCTCAGTTGAAAGCAACTGAAGAAGCTGCACGTCGTAAAGCGGCTGAGGAAGCTCAGCAGCGTACGCTTGAACAAATGCGTAAGATGGCATCTAAATATTCAAATGATGATGCTACTGCAACTATTCGTGTGATTGATGATTCTCCTCTTGCTTCAGGTCTTGTTGGCCAAGCTTATGAAGATTCATTTAATCAAGAAGACCGTGAAATTAAACGTGGTGGTGCTACAACTAACCCTCGCGCTGGTAAGAAAGGCGGTCGTCGTGGTCAAGAAGAGCAAAGCTTCGTTAACCATAACAAACGTGGTTTAAAATCAAGCCAAGCGAACAAGCATGGTTTTGAAAAGCCAGTTAAAAAGCAAGTCTATGATGTAGAAATCGGTTCAAGCATTGTTGTTGCCGATCTTGCTCAAAAGATGGCGATTAAAGTACGTGAAGTTATCAAGACACTTATGAAAATGGGTGAATTGGTTAACCAGAACCAGACAATTGACCAAGATACAGCTGCACTTGTTGTAGAAGAAATGGGTCATAACCCTGTTCTAGTTTCTGATACACAAGCAGAAGATAACTTACTTGAAGCAGCTGAAGAAGCACGTGGTGAACAAACTACTCGTCCTCCAGTTGTTACAATCATGGGTCACGTTGACCATGGTAAAACATCATTGCTTGACCGTATCCGTCGTTCTAAAGTGGCGGCAGGTGAAGCAGGTGGTATTACCCAGCACATTGGTGCATATCACGTTGAAACAGACAAAGGGATTATTACATTCCTTGATACACCGGGACATGCAGCATTTACTTCAATGCGTGCACGTGGTGCTAAAGCAACGGATATCGTGGTATTGGTTGTTGCAGCAGATGACGGTGTAATGCCGCAAACTGCAGAAGCGATTGACCATGCACGTGCAGCAGGAACTCCAATTATTGTTGCTATCAACAAAATGGATAAAGAATCTGCTGATCCAGACCGTGTGTTAAATGAATTAACAACCAAAGAAATCGTTCCAGAAGAATGGGGCGGTGATGTTCCGGTTGCTAAGGTTTCAGCACATACTGGCCAAGGTATTGATGAACTCCTTGATTTAATTTTGATTCAATCTGAATTGATGGAATTAAAAGCATCTGCTGAAGGTGCTGCACAAGGTGTTGTTATTGAAGCACGTGTGGATAAAGGCCGTGGTGCAGTAACTTCGATTCTTGTTCAAAACGGTACATTAAATATTGGTGACCTTGTTCTTGCTGGTTCATCATATGGCCGTGTTCGTGCGATGTCTGATGAAAACGGTAAGCCGATTAAGTCAGCAGGACCATCTATTCCAGTGGAAATTTTGGGTCTACCAGAAGCTCCAATGGCGGGTGATGAAGTTCTTGTCGTAAATGACGAGAAGAAGGCACGTGAAGTTGCTGATGCTCGTGCAGACCGTGAACGTGAAAAACGTATCGAACGTCAAAGTGCAATGCGTCTTGAAAACATCATGGCATCTATGGGCAAAAAAGACGTTCCTACAGTGAACGTTGTTTTAAGAACAGATGTTCGTGGTACTTTAGAAGCATTGAATGCTGCATTACATGAACTCTCTACTGATGAAGTAAAAGTTCGCGTAATTAGTTCTGGTGTTGGTGCGATCACTGAGTCTGACGTAATTCTTGCCGAGTCTTCAGAAGCTGTATTGTTAGGCTTCAACGTTCGTGCTGATACAGCTGCTCGTCAGAAGAGTGACCAAGACGGTATCGATATTCGTTACTACAGCATCATCTATGAATTGATTGATGATGTAAAAGATGCCATGAGCGGTAAACTTGCTCCTGAACACCGTGAAACTATCTTGGGTGTTGCTCAAGTACGTGAAGTGTTCCGTTCTAGTAAGTTTGGTGCTGCTGCGGGCTGTATGGTTATGGAAGGCGTGATTCACCGTAACAAGCCAATCCGTGTCTTACGTGATGATGTTGTGATTTTCCAAGGTGAACTTGAATCATTACGTCGTTACAAAGATGTCGTTGATGAAGTTCGTGCCGGTATGGAATGTGGTCTTGCCGTGAAAGGTTATAACGACATCAAACCTCTTGATAAGATTGAGGTTTATGATGTTCAAATGGTTAAACGGAGTCTTTAATGGCGGGTGGACAACGCTTAAAGCGAATGGCGGATTCAGTACAGCGCGAGCTTTCTGAACTTATCCGTCAGGAGTTGAAAGATCCGCGTCTGGGTGGTCTTGTGACCATCTCAGGCGTTAAAGTCAGTCCGGACTTAGGTTATGCCGATGTCTATGTGACCGTGATGGGTCGTGAATTAAGCGATGACCAAAACGAAGTGGCTCACCGTGAAACACTAGATATTTTGAATAAAGCATCTGGTTTTTTACGTCAGGAGTTGAGTCGTCGTATTAAAACGCGCATCACGCCTCGCTTGCGTTTCCATTACGATAAAACTAATGCATATGGTAACTATATGTTTGGTCTTATCGAAAAAGCGGTACAAGATTTACCGAAACGTGAGTCAGATGACGAAGAGTAATGAAAACTCAAAATAAAAAAGCCACCTTGGGGTGGCTTTTTTATGTGTTCAAGTTTTTATTCTTGAGGAGGTTCCATGGGGGGGGTGTTTTGTGAAAAACGTTGCCCAATTTTATAACGATCCCACGGTAGAGGACGTTCAATAGCTTCAGGAACTTCACCACTCAATGAGCGTAAACGTAAATGTAGCGCGGCTTGAGCAATTAAGTTGGCTGATACAGGTGCAGTAATAAAAGCCAACAATGTAATAAGTAACTCGGCAAAGCCAAATCGGCCTTGAAAAGCAAAAAAGATCATTGAAGCAATTAAAAAGCTACCTAAGCCTAATGTACTCGACTTGGTAGGTGCATGTAGTCGCATGAATAAATCGGGTAGACGTACCATACCGATAGATCCGACTAACATAAAAAAAGCACCGAAAACCAGAAAGATCGAAACAATAATTTCCATTGTAATTTGCATTTTGACCTTCCCCTAATCGATTACATGACCGGTTGTAAAATAACGAGCTAAAGCAGCCGTTGAAACAAACCCTAGCATAGCGACTAACAACGCCCCTTCGAATAAAGAGGTGGTTGTCCAATAAATGCCTAACACAATAATGAGACAGGTCGCATTTAAAAATAGGGTATCAAGCGCTAGTAGGCGGTCGACAATAGATGGTCCCATCACCATTCGAAAAAGGCAAAGCAACATAGAGATTGTGATAGCAATCAAGCTAATGCCAAGAGCATAAGGTAGGATGGTCATGCGTTGTCCTCCGATTTGCTTTTCACATCAAAAATTTCCATGAGTGGAGCCTCATAGCGTTGTTTGATGTCTTGCACATCACTTTCAGTATTTTCTGTGCTAAGAGAGTGGACCAAAATATCACCACGCTCTTGATCAATACCGGCAGAGACCGTGCCAGGCGTTGTGGTAATAATCATTGCCAGTAAAGAGTTTACTTGTTCATGTTCTGTTTCTAATGGAACACGGTACCATTTAGGATGTAATTTTTTCGGTGACCCTAATACCAGTTTAGCAACCCGAAAATTGGAAACAATAATATCCCACAAGACAACAAAACACAGTTTTATGGCAGGTTTCCAATGGATATGCGGGGTTCTGGTAATAAAAGGACGAACTAGACGAGGAATAACAAGCCCCAAAATTACAGCCATAAGCAGGTCGCTCGCATCAAGACTATGCGCGAGCATTAACCAGAAGATGATAATCAAAAAAGAAACAAATGGATGCGGAAACCAGCGGTCAAGCAATTTAGATAGCTGCATTGTTATGGCTCCATAGGTTTCAGTTGACTTTCATCAGCAATGGTTGGGGTTTGCAATTTTTCTTGCTGCTGAATTTGGCGGTGTTTATATTCAGAAATATGCTCACCGTTGAAAGTATCTTTCGAAATAATGTCAGGAATAAGATAGGCATTATGATCTTCAACTTCACCACCATATTTTGTTTCTGGTAAATAAGTTGAGTCATATGGCTGAACACTAATAACTTCGCCATTTTGATCAGTTTTAAGAATAGATTGCTGATACAGGGCATGATCTTGAATTTGCTGAGCGGTATTTGTGGTGTAGTGCAATACAGGTGAAGCAAATGCTACATAAGCCACTAAACCGGCAAGCAAGATATAGATGACTGTATCGTTACGTGGCGGTGCTTTTTCAGGTAAAGCACGATAAATAATATAAGCAGGATTGATCGGGTCTTCTTCTGGTGGTGATGCACGCCAGAATAAAATAAAGCCGACACGTGTTAATGCAATAATACTTAATAAACTCACCAAAAGAACAATACCAATAACCCAGCCTTGATATGCAGTTTCAACAGTAGCCTGCAAAATAAATACTTTCCCAAAGAAGCCACTAAAAGGTGGTAAGCCTGCGAGCATCATGGCAATCAGGAAATAAGTCAGCATGGCTGCTTTTTCTTGTTTAATTCTCGGTGCAATCTTTAAATGGTCTTTAAAATCACCGCGCTGTGAAGTCATCCAGCCACAGAACAGGTAAAATGCTGCACCAATCAATGTACTATGGACTAAATAGAATAATGCTCCAGACCACGCTTGCGTGTTTGACATGGCAATTGCAATCAATAAAGTACCAATTGAAGACAGCACCATAAAGCCAACAAAACGTCTGAGGCGATCTGCACCAATTGCGCCAATCACGCCATATAAAGAAGTCACTAAACCAATTGGAAGCAACCAGCTTTTAAAGATTTCTTGGCTGAGTACATCATTAAATACAGTTCCATTGACACGCAAAATGGCATAGATCCCCACTTTGGTCATAATGGTAAAAATTGCTGCGACAGGTGTACTTGCCACGGCATAAGTTTTTGGTAGCCAAAAACCAACTGGTAGCATGGCCGCTTTAATACCAAACACGACAAATAATAGTAAGGCACCTGCAACTGCTAATTTATGTTGATCTGCATCTAAAGTCGGTAGCAAACGTGAAACGTCAGCCATATTGAGGCTACCTACACTGCCATAGATCATGCCAAGACCAATTAAGAACAGGGCAGAGGCTAAAAGGTTGATAATGACGTAATGCACACCAAGCTGAAATCTCGGTTTTCCTTGTCCATGTAATAAGAGGACGTAGGATGCCATGAGCAAGATTTCAAAGAAAACGAACAGGTTAAATAAGTCGCCTGTGAGAAATGCGCCACATAGCCCCATTAAAAGAAAATGGAATATGGCGTGGAAATAGCGACCTCTCGTATCCCAGTTTTCACTGGCATACCATAAAACCGGAACTGCTAAGGCATAAGTTAAAACTAGCATAAAAGCTGAAAGGCGGTCGAGTACCAGCACAATACCAAAGGGAGCTGACCACTCGCTCAACTGATAAACCGTAATTTGGCCAGTGTTTGCAACAAGCAGATAACTAACAGCAGTGATTAACCCAGCTATTGCTGAGATCAAACTAATGCCACGGCGCCAAGGTTGTCGCCAATCTTCTTTTAATGCACCAGCGCCAGGGTTACCTAGAAGCAATAAGATAAAACCAGTAAATGCCGGGATGAGGATACTGAAAATTGGTGTATTAGCTTGCCAAAAAGATAAAAAATCAAACATCACGGCTCATCCTCACGTGGGTCGTATGTTGGAGAAATATCTTCTTTAGCATCAACATGGTCACTACCGGATTCATAACGGCTACGTAATGCAAGTTGCACAATAAAAGCAGTAGTAGCAAAACCGATTACGATTGCTGTTAAAACAAGTGCTTGTGGAAGTGGATCTGTAATATTGGTGGTTTCGGTTAGGATGGCTGGTGAGCTGACTTGCAAGCGACCCATCGCAAACAAAAATAAGTTAACCGCATAGCCCAGCACTGCTAAGCCCAACACAACAGGGAAGGTACGCGCACGTAAAATTAGATAAATGCCTGTCGCAACAAGTAGCCCAATGGCAGAGGCCAGTAAGAATTCTAAACTGATCATGATGATTTCTCCCCATGAGGTACAGGACCAGACATACTCGAGTGGCGAGAGTCCCCTAATACAGAAATGAGTAGCATGGTAGCGCCTACTACGGTGATATACACACCCAGATCAAAGCTCGCTGCTGAAGCCAGATGCAACTTACCTAAAACTGGTAATTCAACATAGACGTGCGCACTGGTTAAGAATGGGCGTGCCCAGAACCATGCGGCAATGCCAGTAAGGCCAGCAATTGTTAATCCGGAGCCAATCCAGATTTCGTAAAGACGGCCGGATTGTGCTTTTAACATTTGTTCTGCTTGATCTTGACCTAAAGCAATGTACTGAATAATCAGTGCCATTGAGGTAATTAGACCTGCAATAAAGCCACCACCCGGGTAGTTGTGCCCACGCATAAAGATATAGACACTTACGACCAATGCTAAAGGTAACACCCAAGAGGCCGTAATACGGAACATAAGCGGAGATGGGTTAAAGCGGTAGGTGAGGCCTTGTGTCATGGTGGTGCCATGTACGCGCATGCCATCCATGAGACATAGTGCACCAATCGCAGCAATGCCTAGTACTGTAATTTCACCAAAGGTATCAAAGCCACGGAAGTCCACCAAAATAACATTTACAATGTTTGAACCGCCGCCAAGTGGTAAGGATTGCTGAGCAAAGAACCATGAAATCGAATTATGATCACGCGTTAAAATAAGCCATGTAATCCAACCAATTCCTAAACCGCCAATAATTGCTAACGCAGCATCTCTCCAACGTCTTGAGCGACGAGATTCATATGGCGTAAGTTGGGGGAGTAACGATAAGCTCATCAACAACAGAACAGTCGTAACTACATCTACCGTAATTTGAGTGAGTGCTAAGTCAGGTGCCGACATGGTGACAAATACCATGGTAACCACAAGACCAATTGCACCACTAATGAGTACAGCCTTGATACGTTCATGGTGGAACCAAAGCATCATCCAGCAACCTGAGAATAAGGTCAGCCAAAGAACTACTGCAATCCATGGTGCGTGAGTCAGCTCACGTGTACCTGTGGTAATGCCCTGATTGAACAAAGGCAGAGTAACCATGACGATGCTAAAAGCAATGATTAAGAACAGGTAACTTTGCAAAGAACCATTTTCGGTTTTTTGTTTAATTTTCCGGCTTGTTAATAATAAATGCTTTAAGAATAAGTCAAATAAAATACGGCCTTGTAAGCGCCCTAAACGTGGGTCAAGGTCGATCTTACGAATCATGCCATCTTTTGCTAGGGCAAAATAGAAAAGCGTACCGCCAACCAGAGCAATAATACTCATGATTAATGGCGCATTAAATCCATGCCAAATTGCAAGATGAGTACCTGCAAAATCAGGTTGCATAAGACTTGCACGTGTCACACTGTTAACTAGAGGCTCGACCAGTAGGGCAGGGAAAATACCGACCAAAATACATAGTGTCGCAAGAAATATAGCTGGTGCTCGCATGCCGATAGGTGGCTCGTGGGCATTTTTATTTGGAACTTGTTTACCTACGGGGCCATCAAAAAATACGCCGTGTACTAAGCGAATTGAATAACTGACTGCAAAAATACCGGCAAGCGTCGCAATAATACTGGCAAAGATAACAGTTGATCCTGAAAGGCTCGCTAATAGCTCGGTAAAGAACATTTCTTTAGAAATAAAGCCATTAGTGAGAGGAACACCTGCCATGGATGCCGCTGTAATCATAGTCAGTGTTGCGGTAAACGGTAATAGTTGCCAAATCCCACTTAACTTTCTAAGGTCACGTGTACCTGTTTCATGGTCAATGATCCCGGCAATCATAAACAGGGCAGCTTTAAAGGTGGCGTGGTTGATAATATGGAAAATTGCCGCAGCAACAGCTAAAGGTGAACCAATACCAAGCAGGCAAACGATAAGACCTAAATGACTAATTGTAGAATAGGCTAGTAGCCCTTTTAGATCTTCTTTAAAAATTGCGAAGCATGCGGCCATACAAAGTGTAAATAGGCCGACAAACGTGACAATGTTGTGATAAAGCGCAGCGCCAATGAAAATAGGTGCAAGACGAGCTAATAAGAAAATCCCAGCTTTTACCATGGTGGCAGAGTGCAAATAGGCCGACACGGGAGTGGGCGCTGCCATTGCATTGGGTAACCAAAAATGGAACGGGAACTGAGCACTTTTAGTAAATGCACCCAGTAAAATAAGCAAAAGCGTCGGAACAAACAGATAGTGACTTTGAATGAGGTCTTTCATTCCGACAATATCATTAATTTCGTAGGTTCCTGTGATTTGTCCTAATAAGACAAATCCACCTAGCATGGCGAGTCCACCCATACCTGTAATGGTAAGTGCCATACGCGAGCCACGTTGAGCAGCTTCGTAATGACTCCAGTAACCGACTAATAGGAAGGATGAAATACTGGTAAGTTCCCAAAAGACTAATAAAATAATTAAATTGTTAGAGAGGGAAATACCGAGCATTGCTGCCATAAACAGCATGAGTAATAAATATAATTTACTTAATGAATTTTTAGGGCCTAGATAATAATAGGCATAAATATAAATGAGTGTACCGATACCGGTAATAAGAAGAGAAAATAATAAACCAAGGGCATCAAGTCTAAAGCTCAGATTAATTCCTAATTGTGGTAACCAATCCCAACTTTGTTGAATGCTTGCACCACCAAGCACAGTTTTAGCCTGAGTCAGTAATAAACCAAAACTGGTTAAACTGACTCCGATCGCCCCTAAAGCCGTTACTCCACGTGAAAACCGTTGAAGCAATGAAACAAGGGTGGTGCCTAATATTAACGGTAATAAGATAATTATCGGTAGCACACTCGTATCCATATATAATTTAGACCGAAGCCTAAAGGTGAAATTTTCATTTCAGAATAGATAGGAATTCAAAGAGATTTCCAAAGCTTATATTCTGAAAACCCGACCAAATTAGAAAAATAAAGCGAGAAACAAGTTGTATTGCGCAACTTGAATAATAAAAACGCAAAATGAAATTTATTGTACACTAAAAAATCATTAAAAATCTGATGTTATTACATGTGGTAACAACATCTAGTGATTTTTCCGCTCAAAAAACCAGATTTCATCATATATTTAGCGAATTCGGTTTTATTATAAAAATTGAGCGAAATGGATAATAAATTTTAAAGAGAGGAGGTTTCTTCCGAGGTGTCTCCAGCATGAATCATACGTAATAATTCATTTTTTTGCTGTTCACTTAGATTTTGGATTTGTTGGTACAAACTATCAATTTGAGCTGTTGCTGGCTCGGTATCAAGCGGTAGGGGATCTATATGCGGCGTTAACGCTTCATCTCGTTGTAATAACGTGTAAAGATGTTCGAGTTGCTGCTGAGTAGTATTTAAATCAAGTGGACTGATTTTTCCATGCTCTAATTTAAAACATTGATATGCGGCTGCATGTTCAAGTAATTCTTCACGGCTTCCGGTCACAATAATTTGTAAGCGTGGGAATGCGCGATGAAGACGATTTAAAATTTCTGAGCAATGTGCTGCATCTAGTTGTGAATCGATCTGGTCAATTAACAAAATGCCTTCACCTTCAAGACAAGGGTCTAAGCTCAACGGATTGAGCAAACAAAGCCTGCGAACCACATCGCCTACGAGTGCAATCCATGTTTTAGTGGTGTTGGAAAGTTGTTGAAAGGCCAAGACTTCACCCTTGTAATGTGCCATAAGTTGAAGTTTTGGGTGATATTGCAAATAAAAGTCTTCAAGCTCAGGAAAAATAATCTTTAACGCCGATTTTAATGCGTACAAATTAGGTGAAGGAAGCTGTTTAGGATGTCCTGCCAATTCAAGTTGTAGCTGACGTAAAATTTCTTCTTGATCTTGTGAATTGGATTGTTTCGAAATAATTCGCTGCACAACATGAGCCGCTTGCGCATTTTCAATATCACTAATTTCACGTAACCACTCAAAAAAGCGGGCGAAAGTGGTAAACGGAATGAAGCTAATGTCATAAGCAGAAATAGACTGGGTAATACCCGGTAAATTTTTATTCAGTAAATTTATATCGTTAACAAACCGCTCTGACGGATAATAAGCGAGTAAGGGAAGACCTTGAAGTGGGTCTTTTCTTGTGACTTGATGATAAAGGGTAATGGTTTGATCGAGCTGCTGGGTTTCGACTTGACTAATCCCTACACCACTTGAATTTAAGGTCTTGAACAGTTTCCAGCTACAAAGAGATGTGTCGGTTTGCTGGGTTGAAGTGGTTTCAGGGAGCTGTCCAAATTCCGGTGGAATCTGGATGCTGACTTCTATTTTAGACTGCAAACGAGAATGGCTAATGTCCTGATCTGGCATGACAATGCCTGGGGTGCGTGCATCTTTAAGGCGCGCAGGAAACCATGTTAAAGCATGATAAATATGCTTGAGTAGCATACTTTTGCCAGTTGCTTGCTCACCCAAAATTAAAGTAATCGGTTGTTTGTCATATTGAAACTGTATTTTTAGGTCATGAAACAGAGCAATATGTTTAAATTGGATAGATTCAAGTTTCATAGGCTCACCTAATTATGAGCGCTTCAACCAACCGACTGACGAAGACTTAAAGGCGCCCTTAGTTTTAATTGTTGTATCAGATCATAAAGATGATGGATATTTAGACTTACTTTAGCACGAGTACAGGCCACGTACAGTAATCTTAACTCTTCATCTGTAATCTTATGCTCTAATCCATTAATTTTAAATTGATAGTCGTCTTCAATATGGACACGGTTCCATTCTAGCCCTTTCGCTTTATGCGCAGTCGAGATGACATAGTCAGCTTGCTCAAGGGGAGTAATCTTTGCAAGTGCTTTTTTTAATGGGTCAGTGCCGTGATCATCTACCAGTTTAACCAATGGTTTAATATCGCTTCCTTCATTGGTTTCGCAGTACTCATGAACATCATGCCATGAGTTAAACCATGCCAACTCAGGAACGTCAGTAACTCGTTTTCCTTGCTTTAAGAGGCTTGCAGCATCTACAAAACGGTTTAGTTTTTGATGGTCAGCTTGCAAACTCACTTTATCGCCGTGAACTAAGCCTGCCAATAACAGCTCCATTGCGCGAGCATTGGTACGACACAAAATCGCATCACGCATTTTTGTATGCGGTTTATTGACTACACTTGATTTCTGGTTCGGGTTACCAAGCAAAGGAACTGTCTCATTTAAGCCACCTAACAACGCATTGGCGACATCGGCAATTGCCTCTCCAAAACGAAAAGAGGTCGTTAAGCGAGACTCTGGCAAAGGCAGCTGTTGCATGGCATTTACTGCACCGCGCCACGCGTAGATTTGCTGATGTGCATCGCCTACATAAATAACCTGAGTACTTTTTTGACGAAGCAAAATACCCAGCATTAAAGGGTCAGCATCTTGTGCTTCATCAAATAAGACATAATCGGCCGGAATATTAGGCTCAGATAATGCCCAAAGTTTGAGGTAAATATCGTGACCAATTCCCGCTTGATGGTTTGGGTCGATGGACTCTAACCAGCGGCGTTCTACTGCCGGGTAAAGGTGAGTTTGAAGTGCAGTAATATCGTCTGGATGTAACCAGTTTGGCGCCTGAATATGTCGAGGAGCTGGATATTGAGAACTGGTCGAACAGAAATAGCTCACCGCATTGGCGACAAGGCTTGCGAGGCGACTTGGCATTAAGACGTATTTTTCATAACGTCCACCCATCATTCGACGTAAGGTAATCGGTTCTAGTCGATATTCTTTTGCAATAAAGCTTGGGCTTAAGCGAGGTAAACGTAATTTATCAGTTACGCCACGTGGCACACTGCGAAAGGCGAGTGAGTGAAAAGTACGGCAGTCTACATTGCGATGAAATTTGTTTTGAGCTTCACCAGCAATGGCTTTGTTAAAAGCCAAATACATACCACGCCGTTCAGGCATGGCATCACTAATCATTTGCAACGTAGTAGTTTTACCTGTGCCCGCATAGGCAATCACTTTAAATGATTGCCCAAGACGTGCGTTATCTATGGCAATTGCTTGCTCATAGGTGGCTTTAGGTTTTTCGATATTCGACACTGAGTGATTTTAAACCTTATTGCGGTTAGCTTTTTCAACTAAACCAGATAAACCCTGACGACGACCTAACTCGTCAATAATAAGTTGTGGATTAAGATCGAAATAACCCAACATGACAATACTATGGAACCACAAATCGGCAGTTTCATAAATCAAGTCATTTAAATTGCTTTCTGTATTTTGAGCAGCGTAGTCTTTCGCAGCAATAATGGTTTCTACGCCTTCTTCGCCGACTTTTTCTAAAATTTTATTGATGCCTTTTTTGTAGAGGCTTGCAACATATGAAGTGTCTGCTTCTGCTTGCTTACGCTCTTGCATCAATTGCCCTAAGTGAGCAAGTACATCCACTTGTTCAGTAGTATGAGCATGATCGTGACTTTCAGCTTTGGCTTTGTCGCCATAAATTGCAGTAGGGTCTTTTAACTGTGCATCGACAATTTCCCAGCCCTGTGGGGTGAGTTTACGGTAGAAACAAGACTCACGACCTGTATGACATGCGATACCGCCATGTTGCTCAACCTGTAATACAATCACGTCGCCATCGCAGTCCAGACGAATTTCATATACCGTTTGGAAATGACCTGATTCTTCACCCTTGTGCCAAAGTTTTTGGCGAGAACGGGAGAAATACACAGCCTGATTTTTTTCTGCTGTGAGTGCGAGTGATTCACGGTTCATCCACGCCACCATCAAAATACGTCCGGTTTGATGATGTTGAGCAATGGCAGGGATAAGACCTTGTTCGTTAAATTTTACTTCATCGAGCCATTGCGTGTTATTCATGAGGAATCACCAAAGAAATATGAACTATAAATTGATATCAATCAGATGCTAAAAAATAGCGTGTATAGTGTACGGCATCAACGCCACTTTGCGGAAAAATTCTTTGTCCTTTTTGTCTCTCCCTGTGTAATGAGTAGCTTGTGCTCGGCTACTTTTAAAAATCAGTCAGAGATTCATTTTTTAAATGAAACGCACTGCTTTCTTTGCTTTCTTTAGGTAGTTGAGCAACCTGATCATATTCAAGATGGCGGAATGGCCCTGTCTTTAAACCTGAAATTGTGATGGCCATTTCTTTTCGAAAATACGGGATTTGATACATCCAAGGGAAAACTAAATCTCTTAAACCTCCCGCCCACCAATGGTCAGATTGATAAAGTGGTGTTAGTAAGCGACTAAGAAATTGATAAAACTGGGTAGATGAACCGCGAAGCTGGTGATAATGCTGCCAGAGCAGGGACCAATCAATATTCTGGTTTTTTTGAGCTTGTCGCAATGATTGAGAAAAAGCCCAAGCATCTAATAAAGCCATATTGGCCCCTTGTCCTAACTGAGGACTCATCGCATGAGCTGCATCTCCAATTACTCCAATTCGACTTTGACCAAATTGAGTCATGACGACATCACGGTAGTTCGCAGATAACCATTTGGGCTGAGTTTGACTGTTATACAAAATTTCTTTGAGCCACTCTGCAACTTTGGGCCAACGTTCTGAGACTTGCTTTAACCAAGCTTGTTTAGCCTGCTCATCTTGCAAAAAACTTTGTAATTGTGGCGTAGGTAAGCTCCAAAAAACACTTGAAAGGCGCTGTTGAGGTTCGGTTGGAATCGCTCCCGTAGGAAGAATTCCCATCATAATTTTCGAGCGATCATAAAATTGATGCAGAATTTCAGAATCGAGGACTTGGCACTCGGGCACGATACTCCATGCAGCCCCCCAAGGATAAGCTTTGTCAACTTTTACCCATGCTTTAGGGCGTAATTGACTACGAGCACCATTGGCAATGAGTAGGCCATCAAAGCAAGCATCAAACTTTTGGTTTTGATGACTGCCGAATATCCGAACTTCATCGTTATGTTCTACAAAACTTTCAACGGAATGATTCATGCACCAAGTAATCTGGCTTGAATACTCGTTAAGTTTTTGAGTGAGAACGTGACACAAAGTGGCTCGGTGTATACCTAGACCATAAAGATTTGTTGATGCTTCGCGATAGTGACTGTTAACTAAAAGACGCTTGTCTGGAAGTTGTCCTTCTAAGCCTGTGACTTTCGCACCTAAGGTTAGGGCTTTGTCGAGCACACCTAAGTGCTCAAATACGGCTAAGCCCGCAGGTTGTAGCAGTAAACCTGCACCTACCGGAGATAACTCATCAACTTGTTCAAAAATAGTAACGTGGTTGCCTTCACGGGCGAGCAAAATCGCAGTGGCTAAACCTGCCGTGCCTGCACCAATAATGGCAAAATGAGGTGTTTTCATTGTTTGTTCTTTTCAAACATTCATAAAACTAAATTTAGCAATGAACGGATAATCGATCTATATTTTTTTAAATTATAAGTTTTACCCATAAAAAAATCCCTTGCATGGGCAAGGGACTTGGAAGTTATTTCAATACACGCCAAAGCGCTAATAAGCTGCTCAACACAATCAAAATAATAGATACAAACCAAGGGCTAATAATCGCAATAGTTAGCAAAATTAGCATAGTACTGCCAAACATCCAGCTACGACGTTGTTGGTGTTCCATTTGTAAACGAAGCTGTTGAATTTCACGTAACTGACGATCTTGCCAAGCAGACTGATTTTTTAAACCATTTAAGCTATCAATAATTAAACTTGGGAAATCTTGAGCGCCTAAAAGCAGGTCTGGTAATTGCTGACCAAGCTCTTTTACATTTTTGACTGGGTTCATATTAGATTTGACCCATTCTGTCAAAATTGGTTTTGCCAATTTCCAGATGTCGAGCTGCGGATAAAGGTCCGTACCTAGGCCTTCTACATGCACTAAAGTTTTGAGTAGTAGCATGAGCTGTGGCGGGATTTCTAAATGGAAGCGACGGGCAATATCCATCACTTGAATTAAGATACCCGCAAAATCAAGTTGATCCATTGGTTTAGACACCATTGGTCCAACAGTACGGCGCATTTCACGTGCTAACGCGTCTTGGTCTGTACCCGGTGGAATCCAGCCAGCTTGATGCACAATTTGAATGAGCTGCATAAAGTTGCTGTTCATGACAGCAAGCAACATGCGGGCAACCGTCATTTGGTCGTGCTTAGAAAGCTCACCCATAATTGCACAGTCCAGTGCAATAAAGCGTGGATTGCTTGGGTTGATGGTTTCTACAAAGACATTGCCGGGGTGCATGTCGGCATGGAAAAAGTTATCGCGGAATACTTGCGTAAAGAAAATGGTTAACCCTTTTTCTGCAAGTTGTGCGCGGTCCATACCTAAACGGTCAAAGGTTGCCGTATCTGAAATAGGGACACCAGTAATACGCTCAGCCACCATGACATCTTTGGTGTCCATGTAGACTTCTGGCACATACATCATGGTTGAACCAGTGAAGTAATGACGCATACGACGGGTGTTATCTGCTTCAATACTTAAGTCCAGCTCATTTAAAATGATTTGGCGGTAGTCTTGAATAATTTCAGATAAATGTAATGCACGGGCAGCTTCAAGACGACTTTCTAAGGTGTTGCCTAGCCAAGCCAGAATTTCAAAGTCTTGTAAAATCTGGCTACGAATGTCTGGACGAGTAACTTTAACAACAACTTCACGTCCATCATGTAGCGCCGCTGTATGGACTTGTGCAATTGAGGCTGCTGCAAGTGGTTGATCATCAAAGCGGGCAAACAGTGTATTTACATCTGCTTTTAAAGAATCTTGAATACGTTGTTTGGCAACTTCTCCATCAAAAGGTTTGACTTGATCTTGAAGTAAAACCAGTTGGGCGAGTATTTCAGGTGGAATCAAATCACGACGGGTTGACAGGAGTTGTCCAAGCTTAATTGCAAGCGGCCCCATATCTTCTAAAGCTTCTTTAAGCTTTAAAGGATTTTTGCGTTCACGACTAGACCATGCTGCCGGATGCATTTTTATAATGTTCAATGCATGCTTAGCTTTAACAGGTAATTCATCCGCAGGGAACAACGTATCGAGTCTATAGTGCGCTGCAATACGCCAAAGTTCGAGTAAACGTGAAACGTGCGGAATCATATAAAGTCTTACCTAGTCTTGAGTGGGTTGTAGTTGTGCATTGAGCTGCTGCAATTTAGCTTCTAGACGATCAATGTCTTGATTGAGCTTACGCGTAGCCTGATTTAAATCGTCCATTTCCCAACGTGGGGCAAATAAACCGCTGTCTTCTTTTAAGGCATCTTCAGCAAAAAATAGATGACTTTGAAGAGAGCGTTTTAAATGTTTTGGTGCAAGTTGGATCTTACCGATTTCGTGAGCGAGTTGAGGACCAACCCATTTTGATAGATGCGCAGCTAAATCAGGTTCAGCTTGCTGCATAATTTTTTGAATATCCTGTAAGAGGTGATAATCACCTTGAAGCGGGATATTACCAATCTGGTCTGGATCGCTTAATAATAATTTGATCAGTTCAACGACATCTTTGACATGCAAAGTTGCAGTGGCTTCAGAAATTTTAAATTGTGGATCAAAAGGGCGCTGCTCAAAAATAGATGGCTTTTCACTGTGCCCTGTAACGGTAGGTTCAAGACGTACTTTTTCTTGGTCAAAGAATACATCAACAGAAAGTTGCGGGCTATCGATGATAACACGCAACATTTTGCCCTGTAGCTGATTGAGCTGAGTGCGGGTTAATGCATCCAGATCGATCAGATGATGAATGATACGTTCGACTGCACCGAGTGCCAGAATCGACCACATATCGTTATCCCTTACAGTTTAAAACCGCGGTGAACAGCAACAATACCGCCAGTCAGGTTGTGATAGTCACAGTTCTGGAAGCCAGCATTTTCCATCATACCTTTTAAGGTACGTTGGTCTGGGTGCATACGAATTGATTCAGCCAAGTACTTATAACTTTCTGAGTCATTGGCAACCAATTTACCCATAATCGGTAAAGCAGTGAATGAGTAGAGGTCATAAAGTTTTGAGAATGGCTCAAATACTGGTTTAGAAAACTCAAGAACAAGTAAACGACCACCTGGCTTAAGCACACGGAACATAGAAGCAAGCGCTGCGTCTTTGTCTGTCACGTTACGTAAACCAAAGCTAATGGTGACAAGGTCAAAGCTGTTGTCTGCAAAAGGTTCTAAAGTTTCAGCATTGGCAAGTACAAAATCGACATTGGTACAGCCTGCATCAATTAGACGATCACGGCCAACATTGAGCATAGATTCGTTAATGTCTGAAAGTACCACATGACCCTGCGGGCCAACTTCACGGCTAAATACTTTTGCTAAGTCGCCTGTACCACCAGCAATGTCTAACACGTGTTGGCCACGGCGAACACCAGACATGTTAATTGCAAAGCGTTTCCATAAACGGTGAATACCAAATGACATCAAGTCATTCATAAGGTCATATTTGCTTGCAACCGAGTGGAAAACTTCAGCAACTTTTTGTGCTTTATCTTCAGTTCGAACTGTTGAATAACCAAAGTGTGTTGTTTCACCAACGTTGCCAGTGTTGCCTGCACCACGTGGTAAATTGTATTTCGGCACAGAACCGCTAACAGGTGTATCTGTTAAGGTTTGCTGTAAAGATTGTTGTTGCCCTTGAGGTGTACCTTGCGGTAAAGGTGAGCTTAGGAATGGGCTAACTTTGTCTGAACTTTGTGCCTGCTCAGTTGGAGATGTTGGCTTTTGGTTTTCGTTAGACATATTGTCTCTCCTAGACTCAAACTCAAGTGAAACGGAATAAGTTCTGCATGATGACAGATTTTGTCTATTTTTACAGGCATCATCATGCAAATATAATGAATAAAATCTCAACTTCGTGAGGTTGAGTTTTTTCTATGTGCCGACCTTATCACACTCTAAACGGATTCGGATGTCCTGAATGTACTTTTTCAACAATCTGGCGTTCTTTTTCCGTAAAAGTTTTAATAAAGACCTCAGCCGATTTTAAAGGTTTCATTGCGCTAAAACCATCTTGAATAAAATCATACATCAATTCGAAGTGATATTTTTGTGCAATACCTTTACACATTTTAAAAGCAGTAAACATCATAAATGAACGCATGTATTTATCGAGTGCTGCTCCTAAATCGTCAAGAAGGGCAAGCTGTTGGTAACGGGCTTCAGCCTGATCAAGCTTGATTAAGGTTAAGCGCATGATCTCGTCGGTAAGTACGGTATCTGCCGGATAGTCTTCAAGAAGCTGCATTGCTACTTGTTCATCAAGTTGAGTGGCAAGTACAGCCAAACTTACCGACTTTGTACCTGTCTTAATTGCGTTTTCAGGTAAAACCTTTTCTGCTTTATGTGCATATTTCAATAAACGTTCAATTTGTGCTGCAAGTGCATCGAACTCTGGTCCACCATATAAACGGTTTAAAAAGTACTGAGCCATCAGTTTGTGTTCTGGCAAATTAAAAAAGTCGTGATGCGTCTCTTTCATCCGTTCTTTTAGCCATGTTTGTACATCTTGCAAACGTTGGGCAAGCACTGGATTGTCGTGATAATTAAATGTTTTATATTGTTGTAAAAGTTCATCAAAAGCAGCGAGTTTAGACATGTAAGGCTCTAATATTGGGCTATTTACAAAAAATCATAAGAGGCATTGTAACCTTCTACTATGGCGAGTAGATGTAAAAAAAATGATTTATACGTCAATTTTCAGGTTAAATCGTGTTGCAATGACATAATTTGTATAGCAATTCATCACCCAAGCGCATAAGTTAAATAATGGCGAAATTAAATAAAAAGATTAGAGCAGTGGACCATGAGTGAACAACAACCAAAATTTGAAATACGAGACGAAGAACAGCTTTCAGTTGATTTAATTGAAGCACAATATGCTTTAAAAGAAAGCCGAGGGAAACCCAATGCCAAAAGCACACTCATTTTAATGAGTGGTATCGAGTTAGCTGGAAAAGGGGAAGCGGTTAAACAGCTTCGTGAGTGGCTAGATCCAAGATATCTGCGGGTAAAAGCAGATGCACCACGTGTGCTGACAGACTCTGAAGCATTCTGGCAGTCTTATTCAGCATTTATTCCGACTGAAGGCCAAATTGTGGTGATGTTTGGCAACTGGTATAGCGATTTGTTGGTTACGGCAACTCATGTGTCAGAACCTTTGGATGATGCGCGTTTTGATGCTTATGTTGAAAATATGCGGGCGTTTGAACAGGACCTAAAAAATAACTATGTCGATGTCATTAAGGTTTGGTTTGATCTTTCGTGGAAATCACTCCAAAAACGGTTAGATAAAATAGACCCATCTGAACAGCATTGGCATAAGCTTCACGGCCTAGACTGGCGTAATAAAAAACAATATGACACTTTGCAAAAGCTACGCCGTCGCTTTACCGACGATTGGTACATTATTGATGGGGAAGATGAAAAACAGCGCGATCAATTTTTTGCTCAGTATCTTTTACAACACATGCGTCAGCTGCCTGAACATGAAACTGAAGTCAAAGGTAAATGGCAACAGGCAAAAATTCCTGAGAGTTTATTAAAACCTGCTCAGGAAAAAATGGATAAAGCCGAATATAAAAAAGAGCTTGATAAACTCAGTAAAAAAATTGCCGATACCATGCGCTTTGATAAACGCAATGTGGTGATTGCATTTGAAGGGATGGATGCTGCGGGTAAAGGGGGAGCTATCAAGCGAATTGTTAAAAACTTAGACCCGCGTGAATATGATATTCACTGTATTGGAGCGCCTGAACGTTTCGAAGCAAGACACCCGTATTTGTGGCGTTTTTGGAATCGTATTAATGAAGCTGAAAAAATTACCATTTTTGACCGTACCTGGTATGGCCGTGTGCTGGTAGAGCGTGTTGAAGGATTTGCTTCACCTATTGAATGGCAAAGGGCATATGACGAAATCAATCGCTTTGAAAAAGACTTATTTGATAGCCAAACGATTGTGGTAAAAATTTGGCTAGCAATTAGTAAAGATGAGCAAGAGCAGCGTTTTAAAGCCAGAGAAGAGACACCGCACAAACGCTTTAAAATTACTGCCGAAGATTGGCGTAACCGTGATAAGTGGGATGATTATTTAAAGGCAGCTGCAGATATGTTTGAGCGGACCAGTACCGAATATGCGCCTTGGTATATTGTCGCAACAGACGATAAATATACTGCACGCTTGGAAGTGTTAAGAGCTATTTTAAAACAGCTGAGAGCAGATTAAACTCTCAGCCGTAAGTTGGATTTTAGTTTACAACCGCGCCACGACTTTTTTGTTGAATACGTTTAGCAAGGTTGTAGCTGTCATTAAGATGAGTTTGGGCTATTTTTTTCATCATAAAATAGCCTAAACTTGCTGCGACAAGTTGCCCACCTAGTGGAACGAATTTTGTCACTTGTTTGGTAACAATCTTTCCAAAGAAACCGTTAAAGGTTTTTTTAACGGTAGTGCGAGCGACCACAAAGCCTGAAAATTGAAAGCCGCGTTTTCGTAATTCATCCCAGTGAATTGTTTTTGTTTTTGGATCATAGACACTGACATGTTCAGGCGCTAAACCAAAACGGGAATTAATATCGGGAATAAGCTGTGACAAAATTCCCAAATCTACTACCACGTCAAAAAAAGGAATGGGTACAATTGCTGCACCAGCAGAGACGTAAGCTCTTTTCTGAATGAGTTCTTGGCACTCATCGCGAATTTGTTCCAGATTTAGGCTAGGATCAATATAGTCAGGAATGTTATCAATTTTCATAATGTTTTACCTGTAATGTGTTCCTTGAAGGTGCCTTGCCAACACAAGGTAAGTGACACCTAAAATGAGATTATGCTGTGTTTAAACCAACGTGACATAGTCAGATTCAGTTGTATAGTAATGAATGTTTATGATTTTGTGCATAAATTATGCGAGTAGGATATGAAATAAATGGGTATCCATGTTATTCAAAGTCAACGTATTGATGTGTTGTTGCAGGGCGTACTGGCATCTACGTCCCAGCCGTCAACGCATCCATTACAGGTTTTGAAAGCCCAGCATTTCATTGTGCCAAGTCCTGCCATCGAGCAGTGGCTGATACAAAAACTTGCAGAACAGCAAGGAATGAGCGCCAATTACCAGTTTCACCAACGTGTGCGCGGGTTTCAGTGGTATGCCTATCAACAGGTCCTCACGGCACATAAGGAGCAGGTTCGTAAAGCCAATATTCCACGCTTGATTTTTAAATGGCGTGTACATCAAGCCTTACAGGAATTTATTCAGCCTGATGTCATGAGCATAGATAGCTCTCATCCACTGCATTCTATTGTTCAACGTATTTATGATAGCGCAGATCGGCTTGAACAAGGTATTGAGAAGCAGCTAAAAAAGCAAAAAATGTTGTATTGGGTTGCTGAGCAGGTTGCCGATTTATTTAGTAACTACATGGTCTATCGGGGACAGTGCCAGCGTGGTTGTGAAAATATGTGTACTTGTCCAAATAACTGGTTAGCAGCATGGGGACAAGGGCGATCACTTGATATCGAAAAGTATATTGCCCATAAAGATAAAGAAGTTTCGGCATTTACTTTGCAGCAAACTCAAGAGTTAGAACGTTGGCAGCGCTGGTTATGGCAGCAGCATTTTCATGATGATTTTATGCAAATGCAGCAAATTGACGAATTATTCTGGCAGGAATTAGAACATCCTGAGCGCCAGAAGAAAGCACTGTCTCGTTTGCCGCAGCAAATTGTCATTTTTACTTTACTGGATTTACCACCCAGCCAGCTTCAGTTTTTACGTCGTTTAGGGCAATACATCGATGTTTTGATTTTGCACTATAACCCTTCGCAAGAATATTGGGCCGATAGTGTCGACCCACTCTGGAAACAGCGCTATGACTTAGGGGTAAAAGAGCGTTTTATAGCGAAGAACCCCCAAGCGACCGATGCGGAAATTGCCGATTTCTTTAATAAATTTACGCTTAATTTTAATGCTGAGGCGCGTGAGTCAAGACATCCGCTGTTAACAAGATTGGGCAAACAAGCCCGCGACCACTTCTCATTACTCTCAAACTTGTCTACAGGTGAAGAGGGTAAGTGGGTGGATGCTTTTGTCGATGATTTTCCTGAAAGTTTACTTGGCAAAGTTCAGTCAGATATTTTGCACTTGGTGGAACCCCAAGCCAAGCAATATGAACTTGCCCCTAACGATGACTCAATTCAGATTCATGTCTGCCACTCGACATTACGGCAACTTGAAGTATTGAAAGAACAATTGATTGGCTGGTTGGCAAAACCGCACGAACAGCCGCGTCGTCCAAATGATATTTTGGTTTTAGTTCCTAATTTGGCAGAAGTAGAGCCTTTAATACGAAGTGTTTTTCCTGCTACAGCGACTGAGCAAGGCGTGCATTTGCCTGTCAAAATAGCAGGAATTGCCTCACTCGATGCACTTAATGCATGGCGTGCCGTGATTGGGCGTATTCACCTTATGCAAGGGCGATTTAGCTTTGATGAGTTTGCTGACTGGCTTGGTTTACACGCGACTCAACAGCGTTATGCACTTGAATATGCTCAAGTAGAGCGAATTTTAACTTTACTTGCTGATGCAGGGTTTAAACGTGGACTTGATGCAGAGCATCTGAAACGTAGTTTATGTGACGGCGATGATGATTATCGATATAGCTTTAAATTTGCTTTAGAGCGGTTAGCGCTCGGCATAGCAATTCCCGAACATGCTACATTTAATCAGGTGCTGAGTTACGCTAAGGTTCAACCGGGCGATTTTGAGCTTATTGGTACGCTCATTCAGATTTATCAAGATTTAAATGAACGCCGTGACTGGCTCATTATGCATGAGCAGAAAAAAAGTCATACGGTGGAATACTGGCTGCAAATACTCTCGCAAGATATTGTCGAGTTTGAGCAGGCCGGTGTGGCTGCTTTAAAAACTGCGCGGGAAATTGTAAAAAAACAAGAGCGTATGTTAACGCTCGCAAGCTACTATGCCGAGACAGAAACAGGCACCTTACGTAAAATCACCTTGCCTTTGCCTTATATTCTGGATGAGATTCAGCGAACTTTAGAAAATCAAACGGCTCAAGCTGAACCGACTGGACAGATTACCTTTGCCCAGATTGGACAAATTCGTCCGTTGCCTTATCGTTTAATTGTGATGTTGAACCTTGATGCAGGGCAGTTTCCAAATCGAGACACCCATGTGCCATTTGATTTGATGGATGCCTTACGGCAACAATTAGGTGATCGTTCCCGTCTTGAGGATGACCAAGGCGCTTTCTTAGATGCCCTACTTTTAGCTCAAGAAAACTTATGGCTGTTTTATAACGGCTTTGATGTCAATGACGGTGAGGTGAGAGATCCTTCTAGTATTCTTCAAGAGTTCCGTGAGCATCTTGCACTTATTGTAAAGCCAGAACCAAATGCACCCGATCGAGAAGTGATTGAAGGTATTGAAATTCCCTCTCAATTAAAACAGCTCTATCACTTACATTATTTACAGCCATTTGACCCTAAAGGTTTTATGGCCGAGAACCGCTATATTCGTTATCAAGATCACTGGTTTAACGTGGCGATGCAAATTCAGCAAGCTTCCGGTGTTCTCAAGCCTTGGGCAAATATATCTTATCCTTTAGAAATACCTGACATGTTGGTTTTAGACAGCCATCAGTGGATACAGGATGTGACTTTCCCCGCACGTTTATATTTAAAAACTTTAGGCGTAGAAAACTTAGGAAATGTAGGCGTATTAGATCAGAATGAACCTTTGCTTTTAGATGGTTTGGGCCGTTATACCATTCGACATTTTTTACAGCAAAACGAACAGCAGGCACAGCCTGAAGTTCTACTTGATCAGTTGCCTGTAGGCAAAGTTCAATACAGTGCATGGCAACAGGGCATTTTTGAACAGGAATGTTTGCTTGAGCGCCTTCATCATTATGCGCCAGCCGTGACTCAAACGACTCAGCGTGTGTGGCGAATTGCCAAACAGCTACATATGAATATTACGGTGCCAAAATCTGAAACTCAGGATTGGGTCAGCATGGAAGCATCAAGTGCTCGGGCAAAAAGACGTGCAAAAGTCTGGTTAGAGTACCTGCTTTGGTTGGCCTATTTAAATGAAGGAAGTGCAGGAGCTGAAAGACGCCGCATTGTGGTTTTTAGTGACCAAACCGTCATCTGTAAGGGTATTAGTTCAGAGCAAGCTCGGCAGTATTTACAACCGTGGTTTAAAATCTGGCGTTATGCTCAACAGCAGCCACTCGTGTTACCAGCAGCTTTATTATTAAAGCCACTTGAAAAAGCCAAGGCATATCAGTGGGAAACAACAAATCCGACAGAAAAAATAAAACTGGATGAGAAGAGCTATGCGGAGCTGTTAAAATACTGGAATGAAACGGGGACATTTACCTCTATCGATATGACACAAAATGAAGCGTGTAAGTTACATCAAGACTGGCGTTTCATTTTGCAAGAACAAGATGCACAAGCATTACTTCAACATGCTTGTGATGAGTTTGCCTATGACCTGTATCATCCGGTTTTTCAATTTCAACATTCGGAGTAAGGCATGAACTCAAGAGTACAGGTGTCTTATCAACCTATTATTGATATTGAATTTAGTGGACTGCATTTAATTGAGGCTTCGGCGGGTACCGGGAAAACCTATACACTGTCGAGTTTAATGGTTCGTATTTTTCTTGAGAAATATTTACCGGGCCAAGTCATTGCAACAACATTCACCCGCGCTGCTGCGGCTGAGTTAAAAAGCCGAATTCGTGTGCGTTTGGTCGAAACCTACCGTTACTTAGATGCCAAGCGGAGCTTGACTGAAAAAGAGATCCTTTTGCAGGCCGAGCAAGAATCTGACTTATTACTGCAACATATTCTCAAGCATTTTGCGACACGTATTGCCTATGCCTGTGAGCGTTTAAAGCTCGTTATCGATCAGTTAGATGAGCTGTTTGTCGGAACACTTGATAGCTTTAGCCAAAAGCTATTACGTGAGTTTGCCTTTGAAAGTGGCAAAATTGAACGTGCTCAAATTACCGATGACGCTAAAACCTATAGCCGACAACTGATTCATGATGTTTTACGTGAATGGATACAGTCTCAGCCTCAAACGATGATTGATGCGTTGTATCTGGCAGGTGAGTTAAAAAGTGTCGACAGTTTTGTCAAACTGGTCGAAGACTCACTGAATTTTAGTTCGGCTCACTTTAAACTTCCCGAAAAGCCTACCATTCAGTTTGAACAGCTTGCTCAGCTCAAACAGCTGGCAGCAGAAATTGATATCAGTCTTCTAGAACCGTATTACTCGCTTGATGGCGACCACTATAAACATGTAAGCGGCACAATATTTCGTAATGGAGCATTTAATAAGTTATTTAGTGAATGTTTGCCACAGTTATTACAAGTTTTAAAGCAAAGCGACAGTATTTTAGTTTTTGATGGGTCTTTGGCAGTACAACGGGAACTCGTTTTTAAGTTTTTAGGCCAACTTGCCGATCAGAAAGTTTTCAAGAAATGTCCTGCCGAAATTTCGGATGGATTTTATCAGCATCCTTGTATTCAGCAGATTCAGCAGTTATTTGGTGTGCTGAAAAACTATGCTGAAAAGTTCGATCAGCTTCATATTTATTTAAAAGCCTATTTGTGTGTAGAGGTTAAAAAACGTTTACCGCAGGTTTTACAAAACAAGGGCGAGACGACTTTTTCTCAGCAAATTCGCACTTTGTCAGAAGCTTTAAAGGGTGAGCAGGGGCAACGTTTCGCCGTATTTGTGCAGGCTCGATACCCCTTAATTTTGGTTGATGAGTTTCAAGACACCAACCAAGACCAAGATGACATGCTCGCCAGCATTTGGCGTCATCCAGAACGTTACCAAAAAGGTTGCATGATTATGGTGGGTGACCGTAAGCAGGCAATTTACGGTTTCCGTGGTGGGGATATGCTCACCTTCTTGAATGCCTACAAAGATATTCAGGCAAAGCATGGTCGTGAATATAAGTTAATTCATAACCACCGTTCAGTCGCTGACTTGGTTGAAGTGGTTGATGCCTTATTTCAAAGGCAAATCGACTTTGGTGAACAGGTTCAATATGACCCAATTCGGGCAGGGACTCGACCACATCCAGTTTTAATCGATCAAAACCAGTCTAATCCGTACCCTTTACGTTGGCTCATGCTAAAAGACAAGGAAACGGAAGCACAGCAAGTCGCGTGGAAAATACATGATTTACTTAATCAGTCACATGCAGGACAACTTTATTTTCAAAAAGATGCTCAGACTCAAACCTTAAATGAAGACGATATTGCGGTCTTGTCGCGTAATCATGATGGTCTTGATAAAGTTCAATTTGAATTAGAACGTTTAGGAATACGAGTTAATCGGCCATCAAAACGAAGTGTTTTTGATTGCACAATTGCTCAAGATGTTGGGGC
The DNA here is from genome assembly GCF_033599315.1 of Acinetobacter sp. OYA S30. NCBI lineage: Bacteria > Pseudomonadati > Pseudomonadota > Gammaproteobacteria > Moraxellales > Moraxellaceae > Acinetobacter > Acinetobacter sp. OYA S30. Next base: position 250,857 of record NZ_JAWVAV010000001.1, on the reverse strand, counting down.
CTTACTCACTGCGATTCTTCATCCTTACGATGAGGCCAAAGTGAAACGAGCTTTGATTAGCCGTTTATTTGCTATGGACCTTAAACAGCTGTTGCAACTCGAACAAACGGCCGAAGGTTTAAGCCAGTTTATGACGGGTTTTGATACTATTCGGGAATTGTGGTCAGCTCAGGGCTTTTTAGTAGCATGGCAGCAATGTTTAAACCAATTTGGCATTTGGAAAAATCTGGTTGCTGTCCAGAGTAAAGATAATGAGCGGGTTGTGGTGAACTTGCGTCATTTGACCGAAATTTTGAGCCAACATAGCGAGAAATATCAGGGCGCGCAAAATCTCTATCACTGGTATCTCAAGCAATTACAATCACCGCTTGATCGTGAATGGGAGTTAGAGCGTAGGTTGTCGAGTGAAGCTGGCGTACAGCTCATGACCATTCACCAGTCAAAAGGTCTTGAGTTTAAAATTGTCTTTTTGCTCGGGGCCGACAAGCCATTTCGGGAAAATAACAAAACACTTAACTTCTCGACCCAAGATATAACGGTTCCGGAGTCGGCTCAAACCCTAACACAACGTGTTGTTGCGATTGCCGATAAAACATATTTAAACGAAATCGAGCTGAAGCAGCATGAAGAACGGGCTTTGGCGGAACAAAACCGTCTATGGTACGTTGCTTTAACCCGGGCAAGTCATCGTGTTTATGCGCTCTTACAAGATACAGATGGCAAGTCTGTTTCAGGTTTGGCATTTTGGAAAAACAGAGCGGAACCATTCCAGCACCGTTGTTGTACCGATGAAATAATTTTGGAGCAACCACCTGCTGCAAGACATTTAAATCAACACATCAATATTATTGAGATACAGGCGCAGCATTTTCCTGATCAGCGCTTTTATTCGAGAGGCAAAACCAGTTTTAGTTATCTGGCACAGCATTTAAGACATAAAGTAGGTAAAGATTTACTCGCGAGTCAGAGCCATGAAGCTGTTTTAGCCGAAGATGAACTCGATCAGGTTATTTCTGTTGAGGCGCCCGCAGCACAGCCAATTAACTGGATCAAAAGTAATTTTCCGAGAGGGACGCTCGCAGGTAATTTCTTACATGAAATTTTTGAGCATATTGATTTTCAATGTTCAGATGAGTGGGTAAGTGAAATACGTCGTCGTTTTAAAAATGACTACAGTAGTTTGTGGCAAGATTTATTAATCAAATACCAAGAAAGCTTTCCCGAAGAACAAGAAGCGGAATATTCGCTTTATCACGCTGTGGCCGAATGGTTGCAAGAGATTTTAAGCACGCCGTTATATCAAGGCTTTCGCCTAAATCGGTTACAGCCAGAGCACTATTTATCAGAGTGTCCTTTTTATTTAGCACTGTCGGATCGTGTGTTAGCCATGAAACGTATTCAGCAGCTGTTTGCTGAATATGGTATGGAAATGCCAGAGTTATTAGAGGCTCGTTCTGCACGCTATTTAAATGGTTCGATAGACTTGGTTTATTTTGATGGACAGCGTTATCACATTGCTGACTATAAGAGTAACTACTTGGGTGAAAACCTTGCCGATTACAGTGTAGAAAGCATTGCACAAAGTATGTCTTTAGCCAGCTATTGGCTACAAGCAGGCCTGTATTTGGTTGCATTACATCGTTATTTAAAAGTCAAAATGCAGAATTATGATATTGAACAACACTTAGGTGGGGCGACTTATCTTTACTTGCGCGGTATGAATGGCGAAGCTGAGCAGGGTTATTATTATTGGCAGCCAAGTACAGAATTTGTTCTACGACTCGATGCTATTTTAGGGTACTTTGCTGAGGATAAAATTGCATAAAAAATGCTGATAAATGATCTAATTTTAGAATTAACAAATACTTGGGGTGTGGATAAGCCTGTCTATAACCATGTGGACAAGCGTGTGGAAAACTAGGTGGATAAGTGTGTGGACAATCTAAATAGCCCTGAACAAAGCGATTTAAGCTGGTTAATGACTTGGAGTACCTTTCTAAATCAAGCCCCGTTTACTGCACAGACACAAGCTCCAGAGGCAGCTTATTTTTTGCAGCAGCTAATTGAAGCGAGCTTGCAGGGTGACAGTTGTATTGAGATTAGCCCAGAGCAAATAGAAACACTTGGCCAACTGGTGATATCTGCTGAACAAGCAAAGTCTCAAGTTGCCCCTTGTGTCCACGACGGGCAGGGGTTGGCATTATACCGATATTGGAACCTAGAGCAACGTCTAGCTGAGCAAATTCGCCGATTAAAGCAACAACCAATTCAACCTGTTTCATGTGAAGAGCATTTAGACTTATTAACTGATCCTCATCAGCGAGCTGCTTTGCAAATGGTGACTCGGCAGAGCTTAAGTATTATTACAGGTGGGCCGGGTACAGGTAAGACCTATACGCTTGCTCGTATTATTGCTGTGCTTAGTCAGGCAATTCCGCATATCCGTGTGGCGATGGCTGCTCCGACGGGTAAAGCTGCACAGCGTATGCAAGAAGCCTTACAAAACTCGTTTAATGATCCCAAACTGCTTGAGTCGGGGCTAATGAGTGATGAGCTAAGAAACCAAAGTACCCAAACTATCCATCGATTATTAGGTATGGGGCATAGTCAAACTCCACGGTTTAATCAAAAACAGCCTTTGCCTTATGACGTTATTGTGGTGGATGAAGCCTCTATGCTGGACTTAAATCTGGCAACGTTATTATTTGAAGCGGTCCCTGACTCTTGCCGAATTATTTTATTAGGTGATGCCAACCAGCTTGCTTCTGTAGACGTTGGAGCTGTACTTGCAGATTTACAGCAAATCGAGGCTTTGTCTGAAAACCGTGTTCACCTTCAAACCAGCCGTCGTTTTGCGGAAGGGGCTTTGATTGGTCAGGTTGCCCGATTTATTCAAATGCAAACCAGTCAAATTGATCATGAGCAAGTTTTACAACAGTTTGAAATTGATATTGTTCAAGTTTCAGAGTTACGTTCAATACCTTTAGAAGCTGATATGCCCGATGTGGTTCAGCTTGAATATTTACCCGAAGACTCCCCTATAACGCTAGAAACTTACTACCAAAAATTGATGGTGGGTTTTCAAGGCTATGTGCAAAGCTTAAAAGCTTATTTACAAGATGATCGTTCAACTGAACATATTGAAAATATCGTTAAGTCATTCGATGACTACCGTATTTTAACTGCCGTACGTCATGGGCCATTTGGTTTACAGCAACTTAATCAATATGCCGAACGCTGGTTACAACAACAGCTAGGTATTGTGACTTTAGGAGGATGGTATGTAGGCCGTCCGGTTATGATGACTTATAACGATTACCAGCTCGGCATTTCAAATGGTGACATTGGTTTATGTTTTGAACATAGAACCCAGCCGCAACAGTTTGAAGTGTATTTCCCAAGTTTAAATAAGTGGGTTGCTGCAAATCGGCTACCTAAAAGTATTCAAAGTGCATTTGCCTTAACAATTCACAAATCACAAGGTTCTGAATTTACCCATACAGCTGTTGTTGTTGATCAGACTGCCAAGAATTTGTTAAGCCAAGAGTTGATCTACACTGCGATTACACGAGCCAAAAAAGTAGTGAGTTTATTGGTTCACCCAGAGGCATTACTTCAATCCTTTACAGTTCGCACGACAAGAAAAAGCGGTTTAGTTGAAAAAGTTAATCGGTTAGTTCGTTAAGCCAAACTTAATATTTTTACCCTTGTAAGAAAAAGCTTACATGGATTCGAGATATTTGCTGCTAGAGAACCCACCCTGTTTTTGAGATTATAAACGCACAACGAGCTTGGCAAGGAATGTCGGGCAAAATCGCACAATAATAATAACTTAAGTCGAGAGACTGCGAACTTACAATGATGTAGGTGAATAAAGAGGAAACTTACAGCCGCTAAGCCTTGTAGTTTTGGGAGAGACTACAGGGCTTTTTTATATTTAAGTCTTAACCCCACCAAAATATCTGAATAAATCTTTAGATGACTCACCCTATTTCTTGCTTATATTATCAATTATTTAACTCAATAATTTTTAATATATTTATTTATAATATGATTCTTAAATAAGCATTTTTCGCGTGAATTGTTAAGTTAAATGTTATACAGAACCGTATGTTATTTAGCATTTACAGATAAACGATAAATATTAGACAGACCTGTACGTTTTTGCTTACATGATGATAAGAAAAATACTACTTTTCTTCATAATTGGATATGACAAAATACATCCCATAAGGAAATAGAACTAAAACAACGGAAGTGAGTAAAACGAGAAGAAGGATGTGGAAAGCATCTCACACATAACAATAAGAACAGTGATAAACACGATAAACAACAACTACAGCGCCAAAAACCCAAGCAGAAATGCTTGGGTTTTTTATTTTGTCGCTGGGTTAATTTTAGCTATACCAGATCGGTTTCATGCGAATCACTACCAAATAGTGAACGGCGTTGATCTCTAGGAATTCGTGGGCATTGAGTCGAAATTTGATAAAGCAGATTGGCTAGAGCAGGAAGGTGTGTACCGACCACAGATTTGCCAGTGGTTAACAAAGAAACGCTGATATCACGCTCTGGGTCGGCCCAACACAAAATATTGGAAAAACCGAGGTGACCAAAAGCTTGTCCAGTCATTGGACCAAATAAGCCTACCGGATTACTGCCTAGCATTGGTCCTAAGGCATAGCGCATCGGTATTAATAAAGTTCGGTCAATGTTAACTCCTGTGGTAGGGAGTGTTGCTCTAAAAATTGTTTTCTCGCTTAAAATTTGTTTGCCTTGGTAGCTTCCCCCACTTAAAAGCATTTCAAAGAAATGTCCAGCTTGTTCTGCACTGGTATAAATATTACCAGCGGGACAGGTGGTATCCATAAAACGGCTATCATTAGTGACATCTACAGCGAGTTGTAAGCCTCCACCTAGTACATGATTGAGATAATGATCCGTTCCTAAGCGAGGATGTAAACCTGTTGCACAATTAAGAGCAACTTCAGCACGATATTCTGGTTTTAAGCCATAGTTAAAATAGGGCATATCCATCGGTTTCTCGATAGTCTCATGCACGAATTGGCGAAGGTCTTGCCCTGTAACCCGTTCAATAATTTCTCCCAAGATATAACCCGCCGTTACTGCATGATAGGCGAGGTGATTTCCCGCTGGAGAAACAGGTCTTGCTGCGTATAAGCGCCTTAAAATTTCATCTTTATCAAAAAGCAGTTCAGGTGTGGCATCTCCATCAACATAAGGAATACCTCCACGATGAGATAACAAATGAAAGATTGTCGCGCGGCGCTTTCCGTTCACCCCATACTCGGGAATATAATAGCTCACCGGGTCAAGTAAGTTGATTTCGCCTTTTTCATCTAAAAGATGAATTAACATGGCAGTAATCATTTTGGATGCTGAAAATAGACAAACGGGAGTATCCGGCGTTGCGATGAGTGCATTCTCTTGCAGACCAGCCGGCGAGTTTCCTTGAGCATAGCCAATGCTTCGATTTAATAAAATTTTCCCCTGTCGACGTAAGCAAAAAGTAATGAGCGGATAGTTTCCGGTTTTATAGAGTGACTCAATACTTTTCCAGATTTTTTGAACTTGCTGTTCACTCATTCCACCTAGTTCGGCAGGTACTTCATCTTTATGATGAATGACCGATTCAAGGTCATTCGGTACCGGACAGGTATTGGTCGAAAATATTTTCACACGTCCCTCGCATTTCTTTCTTTTTATTCAAGGCCAAGTGTGCAGGGTTAAGAGACTGATGTCAGTGTCTAAAATGACAGGTAACAGAAAACAATTTTGCAATCCATATATAGATACCTTAAAATAGGCAACTTGCTGTAGTGATGCACGGCAGTCAGTTGCGCTCAACTGATTCATATCATTTTATTTTTTAAGCATCTCGGAGAAATCGAATGGCTTTAACTAATGCAGACCGCGCAGAGATCATTGCTAAATTTGCTCGCGCTGAAAACGACACTGGTTCACCAGAAGTACAAGTAGCTTTATTGACTGCTCAAATCAATGATTTACAAGGTCACTTCAAAGCTCACAAACACGACCACCACAGCCGTCGCGGTTTAATCCGTATGGTTAACCAACGTCGTAAATTGCTTGACTACTTAAATGGTAAAGACCACGAGCGTTACACTGCTTTGATCGGTGCTTTAGGTCTACGTCGTTAATTCGATTTTGCTTTGTTTTCGGTTTATCGCATGTTGCTATGCTTTGTTTCTGAAAAGAAAGTTTCGTCTAATAAACCATTAGGCGATTTATAGAAGGGGCGCTTGTGCGCTCCTTCTTTGCGTTTAATATTATTTAAAATTTTTGGTCTAGTGTGATGGCTTCTAAGCTTTGTCATTTACCTACCGATAGTTGTAGCCTGAATGCCAAACCTTAGGGGTCTCACTAGAATAAAATTAGGAAAATACAATACATGTCAATGTTTAACATCGTTCGTAAAGAATTCCAATTCGGTCAGCATCAAGTCGTTTTAGAAACGGGTCGCGTTGCACGTCAAGCAAATACAGTTTTAATCACAATGGGTGGTGTAACTGTATTGGTAGCAGTAGTTGCTGCTCCAACAGTAAAAGCTGGTCAGGATTTCTTCCCTTTAACAGTTAACTATCAAGAAAAACAATATGCAGCAGGTCGTATCCCTGGTGGATATGGTAAGCGTGAAGGTCGTGCTTCAGAAGCTGAAACTTTAATTTCACGTCTTATTGACCGTCCAATTCGTCCATTGTTCCCAGAAGGTTACTACAACGAAATTCAGGTAACTGCAACTGTGGTTTCTTCTGACAAAACGATGGAAGCTGATATTGCAGCAATGTTAGGTACTTCTGCTGCGTTGGCAATTGCAGGTACTCCATTCCGTGGTCCAATCGGTGCAGCACGTGTTGGTTTAATCAACGGCGAATATGTTTTAAACCCGAATTTTGAGCAAATGGCTCAGTCTGACCTTGACCTTGTGGTTGCTGGTACAGAGTCTGCTGTATTGATGGTTGAATCTGAAGCGAAAGAACTTTCAGAAGACCAAATGTTAGGTGCGGTTCTTTTTGGTCATGACGAAATGCAAATTGCAATTCAAGCGATCAATGAATTTGCAGCTGCTGCTGGTGCGAAACCATCTGAATGGGTTGCTCCTGCACACAACGAAGAATTACGTGCAAAATTAAAAGAAGCATTTGAAGCAAAAATTTCAGAAGCTTATACCATTGCAGTAAAACAAGATCGTTATGCAGCATTAGATGCACTTCATGCTGAAGCTGTTGCTCAATTCGTTCCTGAAGAAGATGTAGACGGTATTGCTGACGAAGTAGACTACTTATTTGAAGATCTTAAATACCGTACCGTACGTGACAACATTTTATCTGGTAAACCACGTATTGATGGCCGTGACACCAAAACTGTTCGTGCGTTAGACGTACAAGTGGGCGTACTTGAGCGTGCACACGGTTCTGCATTATTTACACGTGGTGAAACTCAGGCGTTGGTAACAACGACTTTGGGTAATACTCGTGATGCATTAATGGTTGATACCCTTGCTGGTACTAAAACTGACAACTTCATGTTGCACTACAACTTCCCTGCTTACTCAGTAGGTGAAACAGGCCGTGAATCTGGTCCTAAGCGTCGTGAAATTGGTCATGGTCGTTTAGCGCGTCGTGGTGTTCAAGCAGTTCTTCCTGCAGCTGACCGCTTCCCGTACGTTATTCGTATTGTATCTGACATTACTGAATCTAACGGTTCATCTTCAATGGCTTCTGTATGTGGTGCGTCATTATCACTTATGGATGCAGGTGTTCCGCTTAAAGCACCAGTTGCTGGTATCGCAATGGGCTTAGTGAAGGAAGGCGAGCGTTTCGCAGTACTTTCTGACATTTTAGGTGACGAAGACCACCTTGGTGACATGGACTTTAAAGTAGCAGGTTCTGCAAACGGTATTACTGCACTTCAAATGGACATCAAGATCGAAGGTATTACTGAAGAAATTATGGAAGTTGCATTAAACCAAGCATTTGCTGGTCGTATGCATATCCTTAATGAAATGAACAAAGTAATTTCACGTGCTCGTCCTGAAATCTCAATGCACGCTCCAACATTCGAAGTGATTACAATTAATCCGGATAAAATCCGTGATGTTATTGGTAAAGGTGGTGCAACAATCCGTCAAATCACTGAAGAAACTAAAGCTGCTATCGATATTGAAGATAACGGTACAGTTCGCGTATTTGGTGAAACTAAAGCTGCTGCTAAAGCTGCAATTGCGAAAATTCAAGCGATTACTGCTGAAGTTGAACCAGGTAAGATCTACGACGGTAAAGTGATTCGTATTGTAGAATTCGGTGCGTTTGTAAACATTATGCCGGGTACTGATGGTCTTCTTCATATTTCGCAAATCTCTAATGAGCGTATTGCGAACGTAACTGATGTTCTTAAAGAAGGTCAGGAAGTAAAAGTACAGGTTCAAGACGTTGATAACCGTGGTCGTATCAAATTGACTATGAAAGATATTGAGCAAGCATAATTGCTTAACACACTAAAAAAGTCCGCTTGATGCGGGCTTTTTTTATGGCATGATGCAAGTAATACACCAATAGATCGACATGGTATGCAGGTTTATTATTTTTATCGTCATCAAAGCGACGGCTATGTTTTTTTAAGCCGTGAAAAGCACACTGAACATATTCTGGAGTTTTTCTGGATTGATAGTGTGAGATCGGATGTTGTGAGCCAGAATGAAGAATGGCAACAAAAAATTCAGCAACTTGCAGATGTATCCATTAATGAGTTTCATATGCGAGATATTGCGAATATCGAACATCCTTGTGCATTTGATACGCTTGAAGAATATGACCTGCTTATTTTTAGGAAGCTCGTAACGCCGGATGATGAAATTAAAAATGGCGAATCACATGAGAGTGTATTTGGTTTAGCCACCACACCGATCAGTTTTATTTTTACGCCTAAAGTACTTATTAGCGTACGTGAGCAGGGCAACAAGTCGATTGAAAATTATATTCAGCGCCTTGAAAATATTTTATGTAAAACTCTCGAAGAGCAAAATAAAACCCGTAAGCTGCCTAATTCACCTGTAGATCTGTGTTTACGTCTGCTCAATAGTATGGTGGATGGTTACCTTGATATTCGTTCACCTTTGACCAGAAGGGTCGAACATTGGCAACAACAGCTATTACAAGGGAATCGGCGTTTTAAGCAGTGGCATCAACTGTTTCATGAAAATATGGCCTTTCAACAGGTTGAAAATCTATGCGAAGAACAAATCGAAACCTTACAAGAGTTTCGTGATGAAATTGTAGAAAACTATCATCATGTTATTGGAGAGAAGACGCATAGTTCTCAAGACCTTTTATTAGTGCGTTTAAACGATTTAATGAGTCATGTCGAACGTATTCAAAAACATACTTTACGTTTACGTAGTGCGATTCAATCGGCAATAGATTTGCATTTCTCGGCAATTGCTAACCAGACCAATGAGAACATGCGTATTCTTGCCATTATTACTGCTGTATTTGCGCCGCTTACGCTTTTAACGGGTATTTATGGAATGAACTTTGAATTTATTCCCGGGCTTAAATCACCAGTAGGTTTTTGGATTATGCTTGGGGTTATGCTGCTAAGTACCATTTTATTGCTCTACTATTTTTATAGACAGCATTTGGTGGGGCGTGGTGAAAAAAGTGTGATTGATTTACTGGCGCAGCAGCATCGCCAAGATCGTATGAATTTGTTTTGGTTTTTGGAATACGAACCGATTAAGCAGACTTTGAAGGAAGTGGAAAAGATTACTCGGTTGAAGTAAATTTTTATTTCTGCACGACGGGGTCTTGCTGACTTGTTATTTAATATAGTCATGAACCTTCGGTTCGACCTACTTTTGTTTCGGCAAAAGTAGGCAAAACCATTACCATCTGCAAAACCTGTTCAATACCTATTTTTAAATAACAGTATTACAAAACCATTATCTGATTGATACCACGCAGGTTGCAGATGGCTTTCCCGACTATCAGATTTCAACTAGGGTTTTATGCTGTATTAATGCTATTCCTCAATGAAAATGCTTCAACTGTTTTCTAAGTTGTTGCACTTCATCAATCAAATCTAACATCACCGCAACAGCTGCAAGGCTTGCATCAAAGTCACGTTGCAAACGATATGCTTTACGAGCGCGAATAACATCTTCACCCATGAATTGATGTTTTTCAGGTGGAGTATCAATCGCTAAAATATCGTACTCAATGAGCTCTAGAATCCAGTCTGGGCTTTGACCACAGGCTTGAGCAAACTGTTGCAAGTCAAATGTACATTGTTCATCAACGACTTCAGCACTAAAGGTGTGGCCGTCACATACAATTTCTCGATAATGGATGGTTGTCATGATCTTGCTCCCTAATGAGATGAACGAGGTTCGAATGAAGCAAAGGCTTCTGCCAATTGCTGATAGGCTTCTTTTTCTTTTTCAGAATGCGCCGGTGGGAATACAATATTTAAAATTAAATAAAGATGGCCTGGCGTTTTATTTGGTATCCCTTTGTCTTTTAAACGTAGCTGTTGTCCTTGTTTTGCATTTTTAGGTAAATTGACGTGTAAAGGTCCTGCAGGTGTTTTTACTTCAATGCCTTGCCCTAATGCGGCTTCCCATGGGGCTACATCTACAGTCAAATATACATCACTGCCTTCGACATGCACACGATCTGTATCTTTATATTGAATCTCGATATAAAGATCGCCGTTGGCACCACCATTAATACCACTTTGTCCTTGTCCACTTAGGCGAATTTGCTGTCCTTCTTTCATGCCTTTAGGTATTTTTACCTGTAAGGTTTTTCGTTGTACCTCTGGTTCACCATAGGCATTAATGGTTGGAATTTGCAGTGTGATATGTTGTGTTGATCCATGGTAAGCAATATCAAGATCGACCTCTATGCTGGCATGCTGGTCTTCACCTCGATAACTACGTTGTTGTCTTTGATATTGCTGTTGTCCACCACCAAAGCCTGCACCAAAGCGTCCAAATAAGTCTTCAAAGCCACTAAAGTCTGCTTGCTCGCCGCCTGTAAAACCTTGACGATAAAATCTGGCACCATCGAAACCACCTTGAGCTGCCCCTTGACCAAAACCATTAAAACCTTGTGGGTGGTCTAACATTTGGTCGTATTCAGCTTTTTTCTCAGGGTTGCTTAGGGTATCGTAGGCAACATTAATTGCCTGCATCTTTTCTTCTGCATCTTTTTCTTTGCTGATGTCGGGATGATATTTACGAGCTAATTTCCGATACGCTTTTTTAATTTCATCAGCTGAGGCTTCTCGTTTAACCCCTAATTCTTCATAATAATTTTTAGCCATAATGTTTTATCACGATGGTGTTGTTTATTTCATTATGAAACGATTTTTAAAGCTTTCAATGAGCTAGATTGTATAAGAGTTGTTCTCGTGCGAAATAAGGCGAGCAAAATAAAAGAGACATCGAACTGTGGGAGCTATGCCTCTCATTGTTTAAATGAATGTCTGATATAAACCGTAAACGGCAATAACTAACAGTAATAGACCACATAAACCGAGGATCTTCGGGTATAAATGGCTGTTCGAGAGGCGGCGGAAAAATATATAGACTAGAGATAGCGTTAAAAAGTCTAAAACTATCCATGTCAGCGTAAGAATAGTTAGACTTAAATCTAGATGAGGTGAAATAGAAACAAATTGCGGAAAGAAAGCTGAAAAGAAAATAATATCTTTAGGGTTTGAAATACCCACTAAAAAGCCTTTTTTAAAACCGCCATTTTGAGCAGAAACGGTTTGAATTGCTTCAGGATGAGGAGCTTGAATGACTTCTTTGAGAATACTAAAACCCAAATAACCAATATATAGGCAGCCTAAAACACGAATAATATTTAAATAATTTTCATTAATACCCAATACGCCTTTAAGTACGAGTACTGAAATAAAAATTAAAACGAGAGAGGCAAGGTTTGTACCAAAAATGGTTTCCAGTGCTTTTTTATAACCACCTTTAAGTCCGGCACTTGCCACTAAAATCATGACAGGACCAGGGGTCGCAATCATAATAATGACACTAAAAATAAAGAGAAAATAATCAAAATAATTCATGAGATATAAGCATCTTATTTATTGGGTTATCAAGTAAGCTCATATTAACTGATTTAAAATAACATGCTGAAAATTATCATCAAAAAATTATAGATAAATAAAAAGGCGGATTGCCCGCCTTTTTATGAAGTAGGTGATTAACTCAAATGTTCACCAAACAGACCCAGTGCCTCTTCAGCAGTGAACTCATAACGGGTGTTACAGAACTGGCAATCCATTTGAATCGGGTTTTGTGCTTCCAATGTTTCATGAACAGCATCAACACCAATTTGAATGAGGGCTTTGGCACAGCGTTCTTTAGAACAAGTACAACCAAATTTTAAGTGTTCAACTTCTGGTAAACGTACTTCTTCTTCGTTATAAAGACGATACAAAATCTCATTTGCTGAAAGCTCTGTCAGTTCTTCTGACTTAAGCGTTTCAGTTAGCATGGTTAAACGTGGCCATAAATCTTCATCAACCAGTTTTTGCTCTTCCTCATCATGACGAGGTAATAACTGAATGAGCAAACCACCTGAGCGCTGTGCGGTGCTTGCCAGTACAATTCGGGTTGGAATTTGTGCAGACAAGTCATAGTACTGCATTAAACAGCCTGCTAAATTTGCTTGATCAAGAGGTACAATCCCTTGATAACGCTCACCATGCTCAGGTTCGATGTTAATAAATAAAACAGGGTTAACCAAAGCCGCTAAAACAGTGCTGCTATCTGTTGCTTCACCAAAACGTGGATCTGTTTCGTAGTCTGCTAAAGCACGAACTTCGCCTAAATGGTTACATTCTGCCATAGCCCATTTGAAAGAGCCGTTAGCCTGGATTTGCAAGCTGATACGACCTTTGATTTTTAAAGTACTCGCAAGTAATGCTGTAGCGCTCAACATCTCGCCTAATAGAATTTGAACCGCAGGCATGTAGTCGCGTTGAGCTAAAATAGTTTTTAATGCTTCTTCTAGATGAACCACTTCACCGCGAACAGGAAAGTCCTCTATATAAAAGCGTTGGCGTAAATCAGACATAATATTCTCCAGGGCCCTAAGCAGATTATAACAATTTCGGTTTAATCAGGCTTAGGGAATGCAGCGAAGCTGCAAGCAGGACAACGGCAACTCTTGTACCGATTGTCGCAATCATTTAGGCAATGTGAATAAGTCCTTAATATAGCCATTTTGCGAAATCTCAAGTTATTCTTCGTGATCTCGTGTAATGTCGATACGATTTGGTTGTAAATGACGCTTTAAGTTAACGTCGTGCTTCGATGTGGCTTGTTGTGCATCGCTTTCAAATAGGTGTTCAAGCTCTGCCAGAGCATTACGATGGGTTTCAAAAACCTTTTGTTCATCGGTATAAATGCTTTGCTGCTGTATGAGTAATTTCTCATCATAATCCCGAAAGATTTCGATATTGTTATAAGCTTGTTCATCGGAAATACCGAGTTCGCGTAAAGCACGATAAGCCATACCTAATGATGATAAATAGGTTTCACGCCAAATATGTTCAACACCTAAGTCTCTTAACAGGTGCACATGGTGGCGGTCACGAGCACGAGCCAGTAATTTTAGGTTTGGATAGTTCAATCTAAGATGACGTGCGACATTCATAGAGTCTTCGACATCATCAATTGCTAAAATAAATACTTTCGCTTTTTCAATCCCTGCTGAGCGAAGTAAGTCAGGCTGGGTGACATCACCATAATAGAGCTTACCGCCGTAACGTCGAACAAAGTCCACTTGATGAAGATTGTTATCGATGGCAGTAAATCCTAAGTGCTGTAAGCGGGCAATACGCGCAATAATTTGTCCAAAGCGCCCAAAACCGGCAATGATAATTGGGTTATCTTGCTGAGGAATCTCATCATATTCAGGTGGCAATTCTTTATGAAAAAGGGGAATGATCTTACAGGCCATGATCCAGTAAATCACTGGGGTAAGGACCATTGATAAGGTCACAATCAACGTGACAGGCTCTAATAAGGCATCCGTTAAAATCTTTTCACTTTTTGCTAGGCTCAAAATTACAAAAGCGAATTCACCGCCTTGAGCCAAGCAAGTCCCGAGTAACAAGCTATTGTTCCAACTGTACTTTTTATAGCGGGCAATGGCAGTTAAAACGAGGGTTTTGATGACGAGTAGGCCGATTGCTCCACCAATAATGAGCCAAGGCATTTCAATCAGTAACGACAATTGTGTCGTCATACCTACGGTCATAAAGAATAAGCCAAGTAAGAGCCCTTTAAACGGTGCAATACTCGCTTCAAGCTCATGACGGAATTCTGAGTCGGCTAAAAGAACCCCGGTAAGGAAAGCACCTAATGTTGTGCTAATGCCTAAAGTGTCCATCAGTAACACAACGGCAAGAATAATAAATAACCCTACAGCCGTAATCAGTTCAGTCGCACCACTCTTGGCGACAAAACGGAAAAATGGGCGCATGACATAACGGCTAAATAGGAACAAGCCGGTAAAAGTCGCGATGATGGCTGCAAAATAAGCAATACCATGATGGGTAGATTCGGTTCCTGCCAGAAGAGGAATTACCGCAAGTAATGGAATTGCTGCAATGTCTTGAAAAAGCAAAATTGAAAACGATTGCTGACCGTAGGTGGTATTGAGCTGTTGTTTCTCAGTCAGAAGCTGTAATACAAAGGCCGTAGAAGACAGCGCAAGCGCAAAACCAATCACAAAGCTGGCAGCAAGGTGTTGTTGAAATAGCAGCAATACGGTGAGCATAAGAATTATGCCCGTAATCACGACCTGTAAACTTCCCATCACAAATATGGAGTCACGCATTTCCCACAAACGTTGCGGGCGGAGCTCTAGACCAATCAGGAACATAAGTAAAATGACCCCAAATTCAGCCAACTCCATAATGGCCTCAGGGTCATGGGCAATATTTAACACACTCGGGCCAAGAAGTATGCCCGTAAATAAATAACCTAAAACTGTTGCAATCCCTAGGCGTTTGCCCAAAGGGACTAAAATCAGAGATGCTCCAAGAAAAATAGTTGCTTGCAGTAGGAATGACATTCATTGCCCCGAATGTATTGATCTTTTTTAAGTGTAAAGGGAAAAAGTGTTCTTCACACCATGATATTCAAATCGTCTAACTAAATTCTTGCGGGTCAACATCAATTGAGAGTCTGAGTTGATGCTGTCTTGGCGCATGGACCAACTGAGCCCACCATTGTCTTAAGTAAAAATGCAGACGAGCGCGGTCAGCAGACAAAATCACCATATGTGCGCGGTAACGTCCTGCTTTACGTTCCATTGGCGCTGGAATTGGTCCCCAGATATCAACAATATCACCTGCTATTTGGCGAAGTTGCTCGGCAGCTTCATTTAAAAAATGCAAGGTATAGTCGCGATCTTTCGATTCAGCGCGTATAAGTACGGCATAGCGATAAGGCGGCAGTAATGCAACTTTACGCTCAGCCAATGTTTGTTTCGCCACTGCCCGATAATCTTTTTCAATAAGTGTGGTCAATAAAGGGTGATCTGGCCTTAAAGTCTGTAAATAAACATGACCCTTATGTTCTCCACGACCTGCACGACCAGCCACTTGTACAATCAATTGAGCAGTACGCTCTGGCGCTCGAATATCGACACTCAATAAACCTGCATCGATGTCTAAAATAGCAACCAAGGTCACATGCGGAAAATGGTGACCTTTTGCCAACATTTGCGTACCGAGCAAAATCGAAGGTTTATTTTGTTGAATGCGATCATAAATTTTTTGCCAGCTACCGACTCGGCTGGTGCTGTCACGATCGACCCGAATCACATCATGATCTGGGAATAATTCTTGTAAATGCTCTTCAACCTTGGCTGTGCCAGCACCTAAAGTTTTGAGGCTCTTTTGCTGACACTCAGGGCATTGGTCTGGCAAGCGATGAACGGTGCCACAGTGATGACAATGTAAGTAAGAGTAGGGCTGAGTGTGCAAAGTAAAATGTGCATCACAATGAGGACAATTCGCTTGCCAACCACAACTTTCACAGACTAGAACAGGTGCATAACCACGACGGTTTAAAAAAATTAAAACCTGTTCTTTTCTTGCTAGGGTATTTTTAATCTGTTCGATTAAAGGCTGACTAATACCATGCTGTTTTTTGACAATTTTAAGATCAATCAAATGCATTTTTGGTAAAAGCGCATGGCCTGCACGCTGGTTCAGCTGAAGTGCAGTTAACTTGCCAGTTTCGACTAAGTGATAACTGTCAATGCTTGGAGTTGCTGAACCTAAAAGAACAGGACAGCCTTGTAAATATCCTCGGTAAAGTGCGACATCACGAGCATGGTAACGGAAACCTTCTTGTTGTTTATAAGAAAGGTCATGTTCTTCATCTAAAATGATCAGGCCCAAACGTGGCAGCGGGGTATAAATGGCTGAACGTGTTCCTAAAATAATAGAGGCCTTTCCAGTCTGTGCTTGTTGCCATGCTTGTAGGCGTTTAGAGTCATTTAACCCCGAATGTAATAAAGCAATGTCGCAGTTAAAACGAGACTTAAAGCGCGAAATAGTTTGAGGGGTTAAACCAATTTCAGGCACTAACACCAGTACTTGCTTACCTTGCTTTAGCACCTCATGCATGATGTGCAAATAAACTTCGGTTTTACCACTTCCAGTTAAGCCATCTAGTAAAAATGCTTGGTATTGATGCTGTGCATTAAGGACGTGCTGGGTGGCCTTCTTTTGGTCTTCATTGAGCGTGAGTGGCATTTGCGCCAATTGCACAGGGGATGGACTAAAGTCATGAGGCTCAAGCGTACAGTCTACGAGACCTTTCTTTTGTAGTGCTTTAAGCGTAGCCGTTTCTACACCACTTAAATTGAGAATATTTTCAGTGGTTCCGGCAGGATGTAATTTTAAAATTTGATAAGCATCTTGCTGTTTGATTGAGCGTTTTAATAAAGCTTCGGCATTGTCACATGGAATGATTTTCCATAGATGAAATAAAACATCCATGGGTTTGCCCTGACGCAATAACGCAGGTAAAGCAGTCTGCATTACCTCACCAATCGGAAATTGGTAATATTGTGCTGACCATGTCAATAAATTTAAAACTTGTTCATCTAAAATAGGCTCATCATCTAAAAGTTCAGAAATGGCCTTAAGCTGAAAGTTACCTGTAAATGATTCTTGTGGGTCAACTTTTTCAGTAATGATACCAATCAGGTTTTGCCGTCCAAATGAAATTGCGACGCGTGAACCTACTTGAGCCCGTTCATATTGTGCTTTGGTGAGTGTATAGTCAAAAGTGTCGTACAGATGCACAGGTACGGCAACACGCACACGATAAACAACTGAATCAGGCTTTGGCGTTATGGTCATAGAGGCTCATTTCGTCAATTTTAAAAAACGGCATAGCGTCGTGAAGAGGACTTGGGTATTCTACACAGGCTATAGAATGAATATGAATGATTGCGTAGCATAGATGCAACAGCAGCGACTATTATTTTTGGAAAATTAGAACATTACCATGCCTGCATATCAATTTACTGCTATTGATGCTTCAGGGAAGCAGCAAAAGGGGGTGCTTGAAGGAGACTCGGCACGTCAGATTCGCCAACAATTACGCGATAAAGCATGGACTCCGATTAGCGTTGACCCGGTTGAACAAAAAGATAAGCATCAAAGCCACGGATTATTCCAAAAAAAGTTTAGTGCTTACGATTTGGCGCTCATGACCAGACAGCTTTCGGTTTTGGTTGCTGCTGCAATTCCTTTAGAAGAAGCTCTCCGCGCCGTGAGCAGACAAAGTGAAAAAGCACATGTGCAAAATCTTTTACTCTCAGTTCGTTCAAAAGTATTGGAAGGACATTCACTTGCACAAGGGATGCAACAGTCCGGGCGTTTTCCTGACCTTTATATTGCTACTGTTGCCGCAGGTGAGCGTTCAGGACACTTAGATCTCATTTTAGATCAGCTATCAGACTACACCGAGAACCGTTTTGCCATGCAAAAGAAAGTTCAAGGTGCCATGATTTACCCAATCATTTTAATGCTGATGTCTTTCGGTATTGTGATGGGATTAATGACTTATGTGGTCCCAGAGATTGTAAAAACCTTCGATCAAAGCAAAGATGCCTTACCATGGATTACAGTTGCTTTAATGAAAGCGAGTGATTTTATCCGTCATGCATGGGTATTTATTATTCTTTTTGCAATTGTAGGAGTAGTGGCTTTTGTCCGTTTTTTAAAAACTACTGCGGGACATTATGCTTTTGATCGATTAACACTCAAATTGCCATTATTCGGTAAACTATCCCGTGGTATTAATGCTGCGCGCTTTGCCAGTACTTTATCTATTTTGACTCGTTCAGGCGTGCCATTAGTAGATGCCTTAAAGATTGGTGCTGCTGTGACCAATAACTGGGTTATCCGTGATTCAATTTCCCAAGCGGCTGAACGTGTTACCGAAGGCGGTAACCTCGGTACGCAACTGGAGCGCAGTGGTTATTTCCCACCAATGATGGTACAAATGATTCGAAGTGGTGAGGCATCAGGTGAGCTTGACCGTATGCTTGAACGTGCGTCGACCATGCAAGACCGCGAGGTGACGACATTTATTTCAACCTTATTGGCATTACTTGAACCGCTTATGCTGGTGTTAATGGCAAGCATCGTACTGGTTATTGTAATTGCGGTTATGCTGCCAATCGTAAATATGAACAATATGATTTAATAACTTTGATATTAGAGATAATGATGAAAGTAAAAAATATTCAAAGCGAAACAGCGATGAAACAACATAGTGAATCTGTGGTTTCAAATCAGTTTGAACCAACGTGCCATTCCGAGCATAGCTCTGTATCAGATGTTTGCTCTTCAAGTGCTTTCGGACTTGCGACATGTTCGAGCCGTGCTCGAATGAAACGTGCCTCGGGCTTTACGCTTATTGAAGTTATGGTCGTGATTGTAATCTTAGGCGTGTTGGCTGCTTTAATCGTACCGAACGTCATGGGCCGTAGTGAAAAAGCTAAAATTGATACGACTCAAATTACCTTGAAAGGGGTTGCGGGTGCCTTAGATCAATACAAGCTCGATAATGGGCATTTCCCAACCATGCAAGAAGGTGGTTTAGATGCGCTTATTAATCAACCTGCTACAGCAAAAAACTGGATGCCGGGTGGTTATGTGAAAGGTGGTTATCCTAAAGACAGCTGGAAAAATGATATCCAATATGTCGTACCTGGAAAAGACGGCCATCCTTTTGATCTATATTCATTTGGCGCAGATGGTAAAGAAGGTGGTGAAGGTAACGATGCCGATATTTATTATCAGCCTTAATTAAAATGTAAGAGAGATTATCGATTCGGTTAATAAGATAAAACAATAATCCGAATTGATAATCTTTCTTAATCATAAAAAATATAATAATGCATTGAAAATAAAGTGAAAAAATTAATATATAGATTTGAGATTTAAAATAAGAATTATTCCCATATTTAATAGTTACAAGAAAGTTAAAATATAAGAGAAAATAAGCTATATATTTAAATAAAAGCTTTGCATAATAAATAAAAAGCACTTTATTCAATGAATGGGAGAGATTAAATGAAAGCATTTCTCGTACTTGATGAGCTGAATCAGTTTCATTGGGCGATGCTTAAATCTGTCCTATTGATTTTAGCATTATTACCTATTGCTGAAGTTTCATTAAAGCTATGGTTGAGTACTGAGGGAAGTAGCCAAATCATGATTGGTTTCTTTGCCTTAAGTATTGTAAGCGCTTGGTTAATGGTGAGCTTTTTTACCGCATTAAAAACGAGTGTATGGCAAACTAAACAGATGACTTCTAAATACGAACAATTGCTTTTTAAAGCTTATCGTTATGTGCCGATGGTTTTTTTATCGAGTTTAGTTGCTTATTTATCTTTGCAATTATCGATTGCTTTTTAATCTTATTTAAACCCAAATTTTTAAATAAAACGTAGACTCAACGTCTACGTTTTATTTTTTAACTGGACTTAAAACAGGGTGTTTCTTCATTTGTACATATTATATGCTTCAAATCAGCAATTTAAGAAGATGAGAAATATGAAATGGAACAAATCGAGTGGAATGACTTTTTAAAAGTAGAACTGCGCGTTGGTAAAATTATTCAAGCTGAGGTTTTTGAAAAGGCGCGAAAACCTGCCTATATTTTGCATGTAGATTTTGGTGAAGAATTGGGTGTACGTAAATCGAGTGCACAGATTACTAAACTTTATCAACCGCAGGATTTGATTGGTAAATTAGTTGTTGCGGTAGTGAATTTCCCTAAAAAGCAAATAGGGCCTATCCAATCGGAATGTTTGGTAGCAGGGTTTCATAATGCAGATGGGGATGTAGCACTTTGTATCCCAGAGTTTGAAGTACCTCTGGGTACAAAGTTATTATAATTTAGCGACGTGATTTGTAAGACACATCTACTTTACGTGGACGATAAATCCAACCTAAAACCAGCAGTAATATTGCAAATCCTAAAATTGGATAATCACCTAGACGGTTATAGAGAGTTTGTCCTTGCATGGCTGGTAAATCGCCTCTCAAGACAAACTCTTTATCAATCGGTGCTTGTTCGGTGATATGACCATTTTGATCAATAAACGCTGTTACACCTGTGTTAGTTGCACGAATAAACCAGCGACCATTTTCTTTCGCACGCATCTGCACCATTTGTAAATGTTGCCATGGGCCAGCTGTTCCGGTAAACCAAGCATCGTTAGATACAGTTACCAAAAAGTCGCTATCTTCTGCATTACGACGTGTCAGATTCGGGTAAGCCACTTCATAACAAATTGCAGCCGCAAGCGCGTGCCCTTTAATTAAAAGTGGTTTCTGATCACTCTCACCACGTGTAAAACCGCTCATGCTAATATCATTTTGCATGGCTGGTAAAACCCAAGAAAGCAAACCTGACAGCGGAATATATTCACCAAAAGGTACGAGACGCTGCTTTTTATAAAGGCCGCTTGAATCGCTGCCAGAGGCCATAATACTGTTGTAATACAGTGGACTTCCGACTTGATGCGATTTCACTACATCCCAATAAGGTATGCCAGTTACCCAAGCGGTATGGTTCTTTTTAGCTTGTGCATCCATTGCATCCAAAAACGGTTCAATGTCGGTTTGGAAGAGTGGAATTGAAGACTCAGGCCATACAATGAGGTCACGGCCCCATTCAGATTGAGTCAAACCAGCATAAATTTCTAATGTTCTAACTTGATATTCGGTTAGCCATTTTAAATCTTGTGGAATGTTACCTTGAATGAGCGAAACGCTAAGCGGTTTGGTAGCTTTAGGTTGTACAAACTGAATATATGATGCTCCCCATGCACCTAAAACCAATAGGGCAGCAGGGATAACCCAGAAAATACGCTTACGTAGAACTTCAACTAAAGCACACGCCAATACAATGACTACGAAGGAAATTGCATAAATACCAAATAGCGGCGCATAACCATCGAGTAAACGTTCAGTAAAAGCATAACCTACAAACAGCCAAGGGAAACCGGTAAATACCCAAGTTTTAGCCCACTCAAAAATAATCCAGAGAGGGGCGAAAGTCAGTGGTGTTTCAGGGAAGAAGCGTCGATAAACCCATGTCTGAAATGCTGTAAATAAGCCCATTACAAGGGCCATAACCGCAATCATACATACGCTTAGAAAAGCATTGGTATCGCCATATACATGGATCGACGTATAGAGCCAGAAAGCCCCTACAAACCATAAACCAAAACCATAACTCCAGCCAATTGCAAATGCTTGTTTGGCTGAGCGGTTATGCAATGTCGCATAGAGTAGGGCAGGAGACAAAATTGCCAGCCACCACCAATAATAAGGTGCCAGTGCAAAACTGAACACGGCACCTGAAAATAAAGCAATGAGCAATGGAAAAATTAAAGGAAGCTGTTTTTGTTGTTGCGAAGAATCTAACAGCTTTTCAAAGTATGCTCTCATTGACGTACAGCTCGAATCAGATGAATAGTGCGGGCATCTGCTTCAACAATCGTAAATAACCAATTTCCAAGCTCAACAGTCTGACCTTGTAAATCACTAACTAGACCAATTTCTTGAAGCAATAAACCGCCGACAGTTTCTACTTCATCGTCAGAAAAATCAGCATCTAAAACAGTGTTGAAGTGTTCAATTGGTGTAAGTGCCTGCACCATCCATGCATTCGCTATTGTATGGTCGTTATCTGGAACAATATACTGTGCATCTTCATCCGCAGTATCATGTTCGTCTTCAATTTCACCAACGATCTCTTCAAGAATATCTTCAAGCGTAACCAGTCCCGCTGTTGATCCATATTCATCAATCACAATCGCGATATGGGTCTGGGTGTGCTTAAGCATACGAAGAACTTGATCTGAACGTGCACTTTCAGGCACAAATAATGGCTGACGCATGAGCGAGCCAATATCTAATTTAGTATTTGGTTCAGTCAAAAATGGTAGTAAATCTTTTGCCAGTAAAATACCAACAACATTATCAGGTTGGTCAGCTGAGAAAACTGGAAAACGTGAGTGAGCAGACTCAACCAATACGTGAAGAATATCAAGTAACTGATCATCTTCTTGCATACTGATCATTGCTGTTCGTGGCGTCATGACTTCACGAATTTTTGTAGCAGGAAGGTCAAGAACACCTTCAAGCATGGCAACAGTATCAGGTTCTAAAAAACGACGTGAATTTTGGACTAGTTTTAATAATTCATCTCGGGTTTCTGGCGCTGTACCTAACCACTTTCGTAAGCCTCGCATACCCCACGACGGACTCGGTTCCTCTTGCATGATCTTTCCTAAAGACTCAATGTATCAAATGAATACACTGATCATACCGAAGAAAAAGCCCTTATGCATCTATAAAACAAAGTAAAAGACAAAACACATATTGTTATGTAAATGCCAGTTACAGTTCATAAGACAGTGATGGGTTTATGCTAAAATGTGAAAATTCTATTTGTTCGAGTTTGTTATGTCAGAACAACCTATTTCACCTACTGTACAACTTAATACGCGTGGTTTACGTTGTCCGGAACCTGTCATGATGCTGCATCAGGCGATTCGCAAAGCAAAATCAGGAGATGTTGTTGAAGTGTTGGCGACTGACCCTTCGACTTCTTGGGATATCCCTAAGTTTTGTATGCATTTGGGACATGAACTCCTATTAAAAGAAGAAGTTCTAGATGAGCAGAACCATAAAGAATACCGTTATCTGGTACAAAAAGGATAGAACAACAAAAATAGAATAGAGCTTCTATCCACACATATTAGAAGCTCTATTAGAAATTAATTTTTAATTTAAAATGATAATATTTTTCAAATAAGAATCGTTATATAATTCTAAAAACTAAATATTTAGATGCCTTGATAAAGTGAATGATTATTTTGTAAAACAGAGTTTAATTATATGTCTTTGGTTTTTCTGTATTGCAGGTTTGTTACGTATTGAAGTTTCTTGGTTATCCGAGAATATCACTATCTTAATTCTATTTATTTTGATCACTCTTGGTTCAGTTATATTAGGTTATAGCAATACACATTTTGCTCCTGTACCTAAAGTTAAAATGAGTTTGATCTTACACACAAGGTTTATGGGGTTTTTACTAATTCTCGATTTATTATTTGGTAAATCAGTTTGGTACTTCGATTTAGCGCGAAACTTTGGTTTTCTCGGCTTATTTTTATTAGGCACATTTATTTTCTACAAAAGGAATCTTAATTTAAACGTAGCAAAAATCCCTCCTTTTGAATAAGCTGATTCCAATAAAAAAAGCCCCGAATAATCGGGGCTTTTTGTTACACCTTAGGATATGAGCCGCAGTTAAAGCGGCGCAAGGAATTACATGTTAGGGTAATTCGGACCACCACCACCCTCAGGTGTTACCCAAGTAATATTTTGAGATGGGTCTTTAATGTCACAGGTCTTACAGTGAACACAGTTCGCTGCGTTAATCTGGAAGCGTTTAGAGCCGTCATCATTTTCCATGATTTCGTAAACACCAGCAGGGCAATAGCGCTGAGCAGGCTCATCCCATTTCGGTAAGTTCACATTCACTGGAATTGAAGGATCAGTAAGCTTCAAGTGAGCTGGCTGGTTTTCTTCGTGTACAGTGTTTGAGATAAACACAGAAGATAAACGGTCAAATGTAAGCTTGCCATCTGGTTTTGGATAGGTTGGCTTGAAGCTCGTTGCATCAACAGTTTTCAATACAGCGAAGTCTTGTTTCAAGTCATGTAAAGTGAATGGCACTTTAAAGACGTTTTGGTCAATAAAGTTAAATGCACCACCAATCCATTGCCCAAACTTATGCATTGCAGGGCCAAAGTTACGAGCGTTATAAAGCTCTTCTTTTAACCAGCTGTTGTTAAATTTGTCTGTGTAAGAAGTTAATTCTTTAACGAATAAATCTTCGCCTTCGGTTACACGAGCAACCGCAAGATCACCACCTTTTTCAACTCCGGCAGCAATTGCTTCAAATATAGCTTCACCACATAACATGCCTGATTTCATGGCAGTGTGTGAGCCTTTGATTTTCGCAAAGTTTAAGAAACCTGCATCATCACCAATTAAGCAACCACCCGGGAAAGTCAATTTAGGTAAAGAGTTGAAACCGCCTTTCACTACAGCACGTGCGCCGTAAGAAATACGTTTACCACCTTCTAAATACTGTTTGATGAGTGGGTGAGTTTTCCAGCGCTGCATTTCCATGAATGGGTACATGTGTGGATTTTCATAAGACAAGTCCACAATCATACCCAAAGTCACTTGGTTGTTTTCAGCGTGGTATAACCACCAACCACCAGAAGAACCAGTTTCAGACAATGGCCAACCAGCACCGTGCATCACTAGACCCGGTTTATGTTTTGCTGGGTCGATTTCCCAAAGTTCTTTAATCCCGATCCCGTAATGTTGAGGATCTGCATCTTTATCAAGATTATATTTTGCAATTAGGCGTTTACCTAAGTGACCACGGCAGCCTTCAGCAAAGAGAGTGTATTTAGCGTGAAGTTCATAACCCGGAGTAAAGTTATGTGTAGGCTCGCCATCTTTACCAATACCCATGTCACCAGTTTGAATACCTTTTACAGTACCGTCTTCATGGTAAAGCACTTCAGATGCAGCAAAGCCAGGGAAGATAGAAACTTCTAATTCTTCAGCTTTTTGACCTAACCAGCGAACAACGTTACCTAGCGAGATAACATAGTTCCCATCATTGTGCATGGTTTTAGGAACCATCCAGTGAGGTGCTTCTTTAGAGGTAGTTTCTGAAAGCAAGAAGAATGTCTTGTCTTCAGTTACAGGTACGTTAAGAGGCGCACCTTCTTCTTTCCAGTTCGGGAAAAGTTCATTAATAGCACGCGGTTCAAGTACAGCACCAGATAAGATATGCGCACCTACTTCAGAGCCTTTTTCAACTACACAAACTGAAAGATCGGGTAAGTTATTTTCAATCGCTAATTGACGGATCTTAATCGCAGCAGATAGACCTGCAGGTCCTGCACCTACGATGACAACGTCAAACTCCATCGATTCACGTTCGATGTGTTCCATGTAGGACTCCTCAATACTTAAAGGTGGCAACCGTAATGTCAGATCATCCGGTGCTGCCGTGAGTGTTTTAATCCATAGGCGCAAATATGCTATTGTGCCTTTTATCGTTTGGGCTAGTATAGTTTTAAACCATGATCTAGCCAATTGGCTGAGTCGTCATATTTTTTCGTCAGCAAGGCATAAACTATGGTAAATCAAAATAATTCCCCATCGGATATGGGAAAAATACCGTTATCTGATGATAAAAACTTAATGAACATTGCACAATACTTAAAAGGTGTACAGCAAAGTCACAAAAGGTCAATCCCACCTTTAGAGCAATGGCATCCAAAGCATTGCGGTAAAATGGATTTAACGGTGAAAGCCAATGGAGAATGGTGGCACGAAGGTCAATTAATCAAGCGCCAAGCCCTATTGGATTTGTTTACCAAAGTCCTATGGAAAGAAGAGGGTAAATTCTACCTGAAAACCCCTGTAGAACAAATTGAAATCGAAGTTGAAGATGAACCTTTATTAGTCAATCAGGTAGATCAGATTGAAATTTCAGGTGATGAGTTTCTACAACTGACGACGACCAATCAGGATGTGATTTTAGTTGATGCAGAACACCCGATTTTTATGCGGGAATATGCAGGGGAGTTGCGCCCTTATGTCCATGTTCGATTTGGTATTAATGCGCTTATTCAACGTCAGGCTTTCTATCATCTCGTGAACTATGGAACACTGGTCGAAAATGATAAAGGCGAAACCATTTTGCAGTTAAAAAGTGGTAATTTGCACTTGCAATTAGGCACTTGAGGTTTAAGCTTTATAGAGTGAAATTTTCCGACACTCTTTAGTACTGCCATGACAGCCATACAGCCTTTATTTACTGAATTAGAACCTATGCCTAAAGCATTAGCAGATGCCCCAATTGGTATTTTTGATTCAGGTATTGGAGGTATGTCGGTTGCAGCAGAAATTGCCAAATATTTGCCAAACGAACGTATTGTGTATTATGCAGATACAGCCTATGTTCCGTATGGTCCTCGCTCTGATGAAGAAATCAGAGAGCTAACGGCTCGTGCCGTCGACTGGTTATATCGTCAGGGCTGTAAAATTGCGGTCGTAGCTTGTAATACGGCTTCCGCATTTAGCCTTGATCATTTACGAAAACATTATGGCGAACACTTCCCAATTGTTGGCTTGGTACCGGCACTAAAACCCGCAGTATTACAAACTCGTTCTAAAGTGGTTGCAGTATTGGCGACACCAGCTACTTTTCGTGGCCAACTCATTAAAGATGTTGTCGAAAAGTTTGCTGTTCCGGCGGGTGTTAAAGTGATGACTCTAACGAGTTTAGAGCTTGTCCCTTGTGTAGAAGCAGGGCAGCAAATGAGCCCTGTTTGTTTAAATGCATTAAGAGAAGTTTTACAACCTGCAGTTGAGCAAGGCGCGGACTATTTGGTACTTGGTTGTACGCACTATCCGTTTTTAAATGAAGCTATTCATCATCTTTTTGATAACCAATTCACACTGGTTGATTCGGGTTTGGCAGTTGCCCGACAAACAGCCCGTATTTTAATAAAAAATGAGTTATTATGTGACCAAATACGTCAGAATGTTGCACGTATTGAATGTTATGTAAGTGGTAATAATGCAGATGTATTACAACCTGTTTTACAAAATATGATTCCACAAGAATTGACATGGACGCTGCACAATCTGAGTTGAGCTCTGTTGTAGGCATTCAGAAGAAAGCGTTTTTTTATATTTATTTTTCTTATTTGGGGCGGTTCATAATCTTGGCTGATTCAGGCCATATCAAGATTATGGGGCGATAAGGGTATTGCTATGCTCGATACACGCTATCAGATTTTTATTTCAACCTCAGGTCGCGAGATGCAACCTGAGCGTATGGTTCTTTCCCAAACTTTAGTCAATATGGGATTTTTTGCTTGGGGGTTAGAATATAGAAATCCTCTAACAACGACGCTTGCCCGTCGGCAAATTGATGAATCGGATTATGTTGTTTTGCTGCTGGGTAGTCAGTATGGGGAGCAATCAATTTCAGGGGCGAGTTATTTTTCTTTAGAGTATGAATATGCGTTAAGTCGGGCGAAGCCCATTGTCGTCTTTATGCATGAACAACCTGAAAGTCGTGATATGCATTTACAAGAGACTCATCCGCAGCTTAAAGAGAAATTTCTGGCATTCCGAAAAAAGTTATTACATGAAGCGAATCATATTTTTTATTTTAAAAGCCCACGTGATTTAGAACTTGCTGTCCGTTTAAATATGCCTTTAATGGTTGAACAATATATGGGACAAGGTTGGGTGCCTGCACGCCAAGCGCATCATTTGGAAGATGAAATTAACCGATTAAAAAGTAAAATTTTACAATTAGAACAACAGTTATCAGAGTCATCAATTCAAGCAAATGAAGTGGCACCGCAAGATGTTTTTGCTTTTGAATATCAAATTCAGGCTTTTCAAGATGGCAACTTTAAAGAGCTTAAGCGCCAGAGACAAATGACTTGGTCTCAACTGTTAAGTATTTTGGCTAAACATTTTGAGACAGCCATGCCAGAAGAGAACTTTGGGACTTGCCTCAATGAGTATTTAAATCAGGACGGGTTAGAAGACGCTCGCCAAGAGTTGCCTAGAGCACATGCAGTGGCAGGTGCACAAATTAATCATAAAGCCCTGTTTCGTATTAAAAAGCAAATGCAATCACAAGGCTGGATTGTTCCAACCAAGATTGATCAACAACATAGTTTATGGAAAGTAACGACCAAAGCCCAAAAGCTCTTGCTCAGTTATAAATGGAATCATCGGAGTACTCGATTAAAAGCTTAGAGCGATTCAATTTAGATATGACCATGAAAGCTGTTACATTAGTGTCATAAGATGAACTGAAAGGCATTTACACATGTCGTTTGAACAAAAACCGAAAGTTACTGTCATTTTAGCGAATTTAGGCACACCGGATGAGGCAACTGTCCCAGCAGTGCGCCGTTTTTTAAAGCAGTTTTTATCTGATCCACGTGTAATTGAAATTCCAAAATTCATTTGGTGGATTATTTTAAATCTGTTTGTTTTACCTTTTCGCCCAAAAAGAGTAGCGCATGCCTATGCTTCGGTATGGTCTACCGATTCACCAATGCGTGAAATTGTATTTGAGCAAACTCAACGTGTGCAGGCTTATTTAGAGCGTGAAAATAAACAGTTTGATTTAACTGTGTTGCCCGCTATGACTTATGGTAATCCGGGTATTGATGCAGTTTTAGAAAAACTGGCGACTAATCCGCAAGAGCATGTCATTTTATTGCCTTTATTTCCTCAATATTCAGCCACTTCTACAGCACCGTTATACGACGCATTTGCTAAGTGGATTCCTACTCAGCGAAATTTGCCGGGTCTGACCATTATTAAAGATTATTATCAACATCCAATGTTCATTCAGGCATTGGCAGAAAGTGTTCTAGCTTACCAAGAGCAACATGGAAAACCTGAAAAGCTGTTGATGTCATTTCATGGTATTCCACAGCCTTATGCAGATAAAGGCGACCCTTATGCAGACCGTTGTCGTATTACCGCAAAGTTAGTCGCTGAAGCTTTGCATTTAAAAGATGATGAATGGGCAATTAGTTTCCAATCACGTTTTGGCAAACAAGAATGGGTTAAACCTTATACAGACCAACTTTTGCAAGATTGGGCGAAGCAGGGCGTTAAGTCTGTTCAGGTCTTAAGCCCAGCTTTTTCTGCTGACTGCTTGGAAACGCTTGAAGAGCTCGCTATTCAAAATGCTGAGTTATTTCAGCAAGCTGGTGGTGGTAGCTATGCTTACATCCCTGCTTTAAACAGTGATCAAGCGCATATTGATTTGCTTGCAGGTTTAGTTCAGGCTAATCTTGATGCCCTTACCCATACCTTAGCCCACCGTTAATTGCGTTTTAGCCAGAGGTTCTTATGCTGCAAGTCAAAATTGTTCCAGTTACTGCTTTTGCTCAAAATTGTTCTTTAGTTTGGGACAGTGAAACAAAAGAAGCAGTTTTGATTGATGCAGGCGGTGATGCTGCTGTTTTGAAGAAAGAAGTAGAAGCCTTAGGTTTAAAAGTAAAGGCGTTATGGCTTACTCATGGGCATTTAGATCACGCTGGGGCTGTAGGTGAACTCGCAAAAGAGTGGAGTGTTCCTGTTGTTGGTCCGCATAAAGAAGATCAGTTCTGGCTAGATATGATTCAGGAAGTTTCGGCACGTTATGGCTTTCCAATTCCACAGCCTGTAAAAGTCGATCAATGGCTTGAAGGCGGTGAAGTGCTAAAACTGGGTGAAGATGAGTTTGAGGTACGTTTTGCACCAGGACATACACCAGGTCATGTCATGTTCTATAACAAGAATCATGGTTTACTCTGGACTGGCGATGTCCTGTTTAAAGGCTCAATTGGAAGAACAGATTTTCCACGTGGTAATCATGATCAGCTGATTGAATCAATTCAGCGTGAGTGTTTTAGCTTACCAGATGAAACCCAGTTTATTTCAGGGCATGGACCAATGAGTACCATTGGCTATGAAAAACAATTTAACCCGTTTGTCGCAGGTAAAGCGGGTTAATCCTCATAATCATCTTCATGCTGACTACCCTTGTCTTGCTGAGGAGCATCTTGGGTAGGCAGTCTATATTCATCGTTTGCCCAAGCGCCTAAATCAATAAGTTTGCAACGTTCAGAACAAAACGGGCGAAATTCATTACCTTCCCAAACACTTGGTTCACCACAGCGTGGGCAGGGAAATGTACGTGGCATAAAGCAGTAACCTCAAAGTGAAGAGAAATAGATTAGGCAAAAGTCAGGTGACTTGTTAGACTTGTGCCGATTTTTATTTAGTTTGATGTGATTATGCAGATTCGTCAATTTCAAGCACAACGTATGCAAGCGCCTCGCGATTTTACCCCAATTGATAATACTCCGATTTGTGTAGAAATTGGAGCAGGCAAAGGTAAACATGCTTTGCTATTTAGTGGGCAAAATCCTCAGCACACGTTATATGCAATTGAACGAACTAGAGAAAAATTCTTGGCCATGCAAAAGCAGCATGGTTTGGAGCCAAGAGATAATTTAATCCCTGTGCATGCAGATGCTTTACCTTGGGTTGTACATGCTCTATATCCTGCTCAAGTAGAACATTTCTTTATCCTCTATCCGAACCCAGAACCTCATAATCCGGCACAACGCTGGTTGAACATGCCATTTTTTGAGTTCCTGTTATCACGCCTGAAAACAGGTGGAACGATTACATTGGCAAGTAATATTCCTGAATATATTGAAGAAGCTGAACAACAGTTATTAAATGTGTGGAAGCTGCCTTACCAAAAAGAAAAAATTGCGCAAACTTCTGCACGTACTCATTTTGAAATTAAATATTTAGAGCGTGGCGAGCTTTGTCAGCAGCTTATTATGACCAAGCCTGAAGGTTATAACACTCGTTTTGATGAGTTTGCACCGCTACAAGGGCAAATACATGTCGAATAAGCGGATTGCCATTATTGGTGCGGGGCCGGCTGGTTTAATGGCCGCGGAGGTGCTGAGCCAGTATGCTTATGAAATTGATGTGTTTGAGCAAAAACCTTCGGCTGCGCGTAAGTTTCTGATGGCTGGTAAAACAGGGCTAAATATCTCGCATGCTGAACCATTACCCCAGTTCATTGAACGTTACGACCATACAGAATGGCTCAAACCGTGGGTTGAAAAATGGGATGCAGTCTGGATTCAAAAGTGGATGAAAAGTCTGGGCATAGAATCCTACGTTGGCACCTCAGGTCGTATTTTTCCTGTCGAAATGAAAGCGGCACCTTTACTCCGTGCTTGGCTCAAGCGCTTGGCAGAACAACAAGTTAAATTCTTTTATCGTCATCGTTGTATTAATTTACAAGGTACAACGGTGACTTTAGAAAACCAAAATAATCAAAGCACTGAAACCTTTACCCAGCAATACGATGCGGTAATATTGGCCTGTGGTGCTGTGTCGTGGTCACAATTGGGCAGTGATGGTGCTTGGCAGCAATGGATGGATCAATCTAGTATTGAACCTTTTCAAGCAAGTAATGCAGGGGTATTGCACACTTGGTCAGCTTTTATGGAAAGCTGTTTTGGTGAGCCTTTAAAGCGTATCAATGCGTGGGTTGAACCCAGCCAAGTTACTCATGGTGATATTGTGATTACTCACTACGGTTTAGAAAGTGGGGTCATTTATAAACTCGGACGTGCCTTAAGAGAACAACAAAAACAAGGAAAAAGTTTAAATCTATTTTTAGATTTATTGCCTGATGTAGAGCTTACACAGTTAGTTAAAAAGTTACAGGCTAGCAAAAAGCAATCGCTCACCAATATCTGGCGTAAAGCAGGCTTAGACACAGCTAAAATTAACTTAATTAGAGAAGTGGTTGATAAAGCACTATGGAGTCAACCAGAGACGATGGCGCAAAAAATGAAAGCACTTCAAATTAAGTTAGATGGCTTTAGGCCTATTGAAGAAGCGATTAGCTGTGCTGGTGGTGTTAAGCAAGATGCATTAACAGAACGTTTAGAGCTGAAACAAACTTCAGGTGTTTTTTGCTGTGGCGAAATGCTGGATTGGGATGCTCCTACAGGGGGATATTTGCTGACAGCATGCTTTGCTACGGGACGAGCAGCTGGTGAAGGTGTGCATTCATTCTTAGAGAAATAACAACGAATTCGGTGCTATGTTTGATAAGTGAAAAGTGTTATTTTTGAGCGATCAATAATAATAGGAGTCGGAATCGTATGTCTCAAGCATCGCCAGTTTATCAGGGAAGTTGTTTATGTCAGGGTATTCGCTATGAAATTAAAGGCGATATCGGAGATATTATCCAATGCCATTGTCAACGCTGCCGAAAATCCAATGGAACAGCATTTGCAACGAATGCTCCTATCAACAGTGCAGATTTTAAAATTACGCAAGGTGAAGACCTTGTCAAAAAATTTGCTGTGAATGGTGTGTACCGTTGGTTTTGTAGCGAATGTGGTTCACCGCTTATTAGCTCGCGTGATGCTCAGCCTGAATTGTATCGTTTAAGAATTGGGACTCTAGATACACCATTAGACCAAAAGCCGACAATGCATATTTTTGCTGCTTCAAAGGCAGAGTGGGAATGCATTCATGACGATTTACCGCAATATGATGAACGTCCATGATTTAAAAAGTATGTTTTAATCAAATTGTAGATGATTTAATATACTTAAAACAGGGAGATGGCATTCCTCCCTTGAAAAACCGCCGTATTGGCTAATGATGTCTACGTTACCCTCATGTATTTATAACGCTGGGTACGTAGGTTATTACGTACTCTGCTTATTTTTGGAGTGCGCCATGTCACGTTTCCCATCATTTTTGTTTGCTCTTTTAGCATCTCACTAAAGGGGTGGTTCTATGTATTATCCTTTACTTTCAATTGCTTTAGGTTCAGTGCTCGGGGCGTGGTTGCGTTGGCTTTTAAGTTTAAAACTGAACCCGATTTATCCGCAAATTCCGTTGGGTACTGTTACTGTTAATTTGGTCGGTGGCTTTATTATTGGTTTTGCAATGGCTTATTTTGCTCATAGTGATTTGAGTCCGAACTATAAGCTTTTTGTGATTACCGGTTTTTGTGGAGCTCTAACTACATTCTCAACTTTCTCAATTGAGATCGTCACCTTATTGCAAAGTGGTAAGTGGGGAATGGCAATGTTGGCCATTTCTATTCATTTAATTGGCTCTTTAATTTTTACGTGTTTGGGGTTGGCGACTTATTATTGGGTAGCGGGGCATTGAGTTTTTATACTTAAGAATTGACCATGATTTCAGGTTGTGAGAGTTCATCGAAGTTGAGTGTTGGGTAGGATTTTCACGACGGAGTCTTATCGTTGAGTTATCTAATGGAAGCAGCTAATTAAGTTACTTTGGTTTTGCCCAAAGTAACCAAAGGCATCTGTCATTCGCAGAACCTGTTCACTGAATCCATTTATCTTATGCTTTGCAAAAACAATCTTTTATTGACACCACGCAGGCAGCGAATGACGTTATCGCCTATCAAATGTAAGAGGCTAATAAAATAATTAAGAAAAATAAGGCATTTACTATCGTGACAGACGGCATGGATGCCGTCGTTTCGCTGTGCTACATGGATGTAGCATCAGCGCAACAAAGGATTTTTGTTACTTTTCATCCTTGAAAAGTAAGCTTAGCCTATACAATCCATCATTTGGATATCACTTCCATTTAAGGCAGTGCTCATAATAAAAATTAAGTCGTTTCTATTATTTAAATCTATTACTTTTCAGTTAAAGCCTGACCTTCAAACTTCACACCATCCCAACCATTTTGCATAAACTGACGAATATTTTGGTGGTCAGTTCCCTCTGGGGTAGCCAATACAGATGCGTAGTGCTCTGCAAATAAACTTAAAGTTTGTGCTTGGTCTAAACCTTGTAACTTGGCAAAAGAGAAAACTTTTGCACTGCCTTGATTTTCAGTTGCAGCGTTATGCTGTGCGCCATTTTGAAAAGCTGTTGGAGTATGTTGGTAGCGTGCTTCAATATAAGCTAAAACATCTGAAAATTTTGCTGTGCCTGCTTGTAATTGGGCAAGTAACTCTTGTGCCATAATCTTAAACTTCCTAACAAATGGGGCTTAAGCATAGCATCGAATACACGCTTTGAAAGCGTGGGAGCTATAAAAAAATGATGGGATATTTGGAAAATTGAGAATATTTTTTAGATAAGATGTGGATAAGTTTTAGTTTATACACAACTGAAAAAAATATAGAAAAAATCCACATAAAAAAAGAAGATACCGTATTGCATGTAAAGCAGTATTTTACGTTTTAAGTAACTTTTTAAGCATAATCGGGTTGATAAGGTGTCTTATTCTTTAAAACGCCATAGCATAAATACACAAGCTTTCTCATGACCGCACAAAGTGCAGACATCTTGGATTTACCATTTTTAAGAAGCCTGTCATAAAGTACTTTAGAGTGAGGGTTAAATCTTATTGCAACAATAGCAGCCATGTATAACGCAGCTCGAATACGAGAAGAGCCAGATTTAGAAATGCGTGTCGCACCTCGAACAGAAGTACCTGATTGTTTTTGTATTGGAACTAATCCGACATATGCAGCAGCAGCTCCCGCATTATCAAAATCCTTACCGTGAAATAAAGTAAGCATTTGCAAAGCAGTGCGTTGGCCAATCGCAGGTATTGAAATTAATAAACTCATCTCATCGGTTAATTCAGAATCATTTTTAATTAATTCATTTATTATGACATCTATATGATTAATACGAGTTTGTAAGTTATCGATACTCTCCTTAATCATCGATATAACATGTAGTGAAGTTTTGGTAAAAGTAGACTTTTCAAGCCTATTACTTTCACGAACAAGATCAGTAGATAAAGCATCACGTCTGATCATTAGATCACGCAACTCTCTAAAATTCTTAGAATCAGGCTTCCAATATTTAATTGGGGCTAAAGCCCCGTATTTTGCAAGAACCTCGCTATCAACCTTATCAGTTTTATTTAATATGGACATACCCTGAGCAAAACGACGGGTACGCATTGGATTTGATATAGCAATATTGATTTTTAAATCATGTAGAAAATAACAAAGGTTCTCATGATATATTCCAGTAGCTTCTAGTGTTACTAATAAATCATTTGAATTAATATTTAAATGGGTTAACCAATCAGTTAGTTTAATAAACCCTGATTCAGAATTAGAAAATATTTTAGATTTCCCTTTACCTGAAATACCATTTATAAATAAACAACAATCTATTTTTTCCTTAGAAACATCAATACCTAAGTAATTCATCATTTCCCCAAATTAAAAGCACAATTGCACAATCTTAGCTTGTTT
Source organism: Acinetobacter sp. OYA S30 (assembly GCF_033599315.1). NCBI lineage: Bacteria > Pseudomonadati > Pseudomonadota > Gammaproteobacteria > Moraxellales > Moraxellaceae > Acinetobacter > Acinetobacter sp. OYA S30. The sequence goes on along the minus strand of NZ_JAWVAV010000001.1, from coordinate 215,291 downwards.
ATTCAGCATCTAAGTGCTTGGATACCGTCGAGATTTTAATTGTGCAAAGGGCAAATTGCATGTTTATTCTTCTTTGCAAGCTTTTATAGTTAGCCTAAGTGGAAACTATGCAATTTGCTGTCATGATAGCTAGTCACAACGAACACAATATATCAGAAATTAAAGATTATGCCAGTTTGTCGAAGTGTCTAGACTACGCCTTGAGACACTCCAAATTCATGGAAATGACCTCTGTTTACGCGATGTGTCTCAATTCCCCTGAAGACACTTCTTTGCTAATACAACGTCACATCGAAGAGCCGGTTTTTGTAATCAGAGAGAAGAAATTTGATTTGCCCCATTAATGGGATTTCGTTGTAAACCATCTTGTACGTAATTATTAGCTTGCTGTTGTTTATTCGGCTGTGTCTGCTCAGTTGAAACATTATTTAATATACCTGTACTAACAGACTCAGTTCGAGAGTTGGCAAAATAATTGAAAGGTCTGTCATTATTTTTTATTAAACGCTCACAATCAGATTTAGATACATCTAACTTAGTCCCTTGCTGTGTATAAGCCTGATATTTACCATTCATTTTGGCACATCCGGAGAAGACTGGTTTTGCAGTAACTTCATAGTGAAGATTTTCTTGTATTTCACTGTTATCAAAAGGTTTATCAGGATTATATGAAACCTGATAACCGCGCGTGGTAACAGAAGCATTACTATTCGTTAAATCATTAAAATATTTAACACATACAGGTTTTTCAACATTAACTGCTTTTCGACAATCCTGTTCTGGAACAAATGCAGCCTGATCCTGAGAAGTAGTCTCTTTAGTTGCAGAAGCCGTAGGCTGTGTTTGATTTGCCTGTTTAATAGTTTTTGGTTGTTCGGATCCACCAAAAATACTTGTTAAAAAATTTGGACCATGACCAAAGATCATATTGCCAAACATAAAAACCCCAACAACAGGAATAATCAAAATTGCAAAGAGTTTAAGAGGGATACGCAACTTAACAGTGTTCGCAGTTGCAGACTCATAAATCTCATATAAACGCTTTGGATAATTAAAACGAAAATCACGTTCAGCAGTGAATTTATTACCCAAAGAGTTGGGTTTTTCCCGACAGTTTGCCCAGACATATACCGTTGCAGAAGGTGCACCCCATCCACGATGTAAGTGATAATGAAGACCGACAACATCACGAAAGCCCGGATGAACAAGACGAGGAAATTGCGTTATACCGTAAATATCAAATGCACGATGTCTATGAATTGTCAGAGATTTAACAATGCCTTCGTCATCTCGCTTGTTATCATTTGAATAAACATCAATAAGCTGAATTTCATCATAGAAGACAATAGAGCCATCGGGACACTTACGCCAGTCAACCTGCATTGGTCGAACAAAATCAACTTTTAAACCATCAATATTTGAGTAAATATGACGTACAGATTTAAGCTGTTTTAACTCAAGATTAAGATCATTTTTGATATTCGCAAGGATACCGTTATAAAACTGAATATCTAAAAAAATAGTTTCTTTACGTTCTTTTTTTTCAAAATAATCAAAATAATCAGGTTCAAAACAAAATGTTTCATACGCTTTAGTTATCTTACAAAAATGAGTGTATGAAGCAAAATAATCTTGCAAGTTGTTCTTTTCGATAAGTTCTTTATTTTGTTTTAAAGCTATAGCATTGAAGTCAAGTGCGCGTTTATTAGCTTTTTCATAATTATCAATAAGGAATACAGCGTATAAGGTTTTACCCGCGCCTGGAGTACCAGTTATAAGATGCAACATAATAATTTCCCCTTAATGCAGCTACACACCGCAGCGCACACGCGAGCCGTGGTGCCGCTTGCGGTTGCTCCGCTGCTTATGATGATTTTCTTAATACAAGTTTTGAAGAATTGAGAGATAAGCGCGTTACAACAGCACTTAAAACAATAGTCATTGCTACATCAAAGCCAGCTAAATGCGCCAAAGCTAAAACATCCGCAGATATACCAGAAACTGAACTTCTTAATGTATTTACAGCAGCACCAAAAGCTGTGATAAAAATTGCACTAGAAGCTAGATAAATACCCGCACCACCTAAAATTCGTTTAAGTGCACCTGACTGTAATGATGAAAGAATAAAGACGAGTTTAGACCACATAATCAAGCATCCCCACTTCTAATTCCGCCAATAATAAGAGCAGCAAAATAGGCCGAAACTGCAATAATTACAGGTTTAGAAACTTCTGCAATTTTGCAAAATGGAGTAAACGGAATCTCAATAGAACCAGAAATTCCCATAAAAGAATAAGGGGCGTTCAAAGGTGCCGGACAACCACCACCAAATGATATTGTAGTATCTGGAGTTGCAGGGTCTTTATCAAATTCAAGCGGTTTATCATCAAACTTTGGGTTATCTCCATATTCTTTTTTTAATGCATCAACGTCTTTAGTGTATGAAGCTACATAATTAATGCCTGCTTGAGCAGCCTGACAGATAGTTGGCGCCCAGTTACAAAAAATCGGGAAATTGATTGTTATATCATAAGGCTGTGGTTGTGCAGTCGGATCACCTGTACCCGTTCCAGTAGTAGGAGTTGCAGTACCTGTTCCAGTACCATTGGTAGGAATCGCTTGTGAGTTGTTAAGTTGCTGTGTGACATCAGATGCAGGAACAATTTGTCTTTGTTCATCTTCAAGTGCAGTATCAGCAACAGATGAAACGTATGCTTTAGAGTCTGCATTTTCTGAAGTTGCATCACTAATAATTTGAGAAGCTACAGCATCATAAGGTAAATATTTTTCTTGCGTATTTGGATTAGGTGCAGCAGGATTATATGCAGGATTTAAAACACGTATATAACTCCAGTTGAAAGTCTCATTAGCATCAGTCGCTGAGCGCTTAATAACACATTTTGCATCTCTCATACCCGTTTCATCAGTCGCCCAAGAATACGGAGTTACTGAAACAAGTATCCAGCCATTACCCTGCGCATTTCTCGTACATTGATCATTAGCAGCAGCGGAATTTGAAGAAAAGTATTTAGTAACTCCAAATGCACCTGTTTGATAATAATATTGAACAGATGGGTCTTGAGGGTTCGCAGGATCACCAGTCACAAAGTACTTAACACGGTTGTTCGCAGGGTCCATTACGTAATCAACAGAACCAATCAAAGCTTTAATAGCTAAATCAACGGCCAAAACAGCACCAGTTCTCACAATCATCTTACTGACTTGACTAGCAGTTGGAGTAATTGCAGCAGTTCCCGTAGCTGCATAGTTCTTACCATTTAAAACTACGTTTTTTGCCCCATCATAGAATGTCGTTGCACCTTGCACTAAACGCTTAGTAACAGACCAACCCTCAGCAGAGACAGTTGTTGCGTTAGCAGTCTGATAAAAAATAAAGTTAGGTGTAATGGCTATAATGAAGATTTGCAGCCATGTTATTAATTTAAAGTTATCTTTTATAACTTTGACGCAATAAGATGTAATGCTACCCATGTGACCACCAGTGGAATCCAGTAAATTATAGATGCTTGTTCATCCATACAGCCTCCAAGAAAAATGCCCCAAAAACTGGGGCACTTTGGGAAATTATTTTATTTAGCAGTACGCTTAAAATAAGACCAAGCAATACCAATGCCGATTAATGTCACTAAAACACCGATAATACCGACTACAGCAGTTTTAACACCGTCTAGCTCACCAGAAGCACCAGTGAAATCAAGTGAAGACGCAGCATTAGCAGCAGGTGAAAGCGCTAGTGCACCACCAAGTGTTGCCCCCAAACCATAAGTTGAAACGTTACGTAAAGTTAAAACGCCACGTTTTTCTTGTACTGCAAATTGATTTTGTTTCATGTCTAAGCCCTCTTGGCAAAGTTATTAAAAATAGAAAACGCAATGATTAAGCCGTAAATCCCCACAATAGGTGTCCCCAACATCACCATTTGCGCCTTAGTTATTGCGAGTTGTTCAAGTAGTGTTACCTGCTCAACCCATGAAACACATGTCTGAACGTTGTCAATTAGTTGTAACTCTGAACAAACATATGCCATTTCAAAAATCCCCAATTAGAGCCACTGGCTTGCGCTTACCCACGCCCCCAAAAGCCAGTGGTATCTATAAAACATTACATTTAGTAAAAATAGCCTAAGCAATTTTTGAAGATGTAGATTGCTGTAACTTGCTTAAATCAAGATCAACCAAGATCAAAACCGATGATTTCCCGTTAGACACTTGTTCCATTGTGGCAGTACAAGTAAATGGGTAAGACAAATGCTTAATACGCTCAAAATTGAACGATGTACCCCATTTAATTGATTCACCAACCTGACCTACAAAATTTTCGCCTGATTGCAAATCTGCTTGATAAAAAACAGTAGTTGAATCGTATGGTTTACCATTAAAGTCACCTTTAGATGACTTAGCCCCCAAGATGATCAGTTCAGTTTTAAATTGCATTGATAAAATCCTTATATTGAGTTTGATTAACTAAAGGAACACCCACGAATAATGAGTAGTCTTCATTTAGAGATTGAATAGGTTGATTGATACGTAATGACTGCATCACAGCAGCATGAGAAAACTTAAGTCTTTTTGGTACTTCATCTTTAGAAGATGAAAGCATTGCCACCAGTTCATCACTTGCAATAATTTTTGAGAATTGACGGATATATTTGCCGAACTGATGTTTCATGATCTCGATTGATTTATCGAAATTAATTACTGATTGCTTTTTAACGATTTCAGGTTTTTCTGGTGAAATCATTTCTTGAGTAAGTTCTTTAGCAAGCCATTCAAAACAAGGGTAAGCCCCAATGAAATATGAACTTGGATTAAGTAAGACATCAAAAGGAATAAAGCGATCAGAACCTTTAAATTCAACTTCTGCACGTGTCCAAGGGCTTAATACATCACCTTCTTTTTTTCCACGTTCATAGATACGGCAAAATTTACCGCTGTCACGGTTGCCAATATTAAGAGTACGACCTTTACCATTAGGACGCTTCCAAGCTCCTTTATGTTCTACATTTGGTTCACGACCACCGCACCAAAAGCCGTCGATATTGTCCCAAGAGTCAGCCAAATCAACCGTTAAGTGATTGCCTTCAAAATCATCATGAGCAAGGTCAATTCTGTTCAACTTAGGACGTTTACATCCACGTATTAAGAACTTATAGAGTTGTGATTCCCAACCTTTACGTGCCAATGCACAACCAGTACCGTTAATTTGTACTGAAATTTTCTTATTTGCATGACCATATAACACCATGCCTAAATTATCTTGTAATTCGTATGAGCAAGTATGGAAATGCATACCTTTGTCACGTTTAACGGCAAGCCCAAACCCGAATATTTCAAAAAGAATCTGATCTAGCCATGTTTCAATCGCTTCTGTAAGCGACTCATCAACTTCCTCTGGTTCAAGGAATGCGTATTTTTCGCCAAAGGTTTCTTGACCAAAACTAAAAGTCACCCAATCAACAGCAGCTATGCCATGAATATCACAAGGAACAGAATGTAAAACTGGTAATACACCATCTTCAGTTTTAATTAACTTCTGATTATCCAAATTTCTTGGGAAAGTGAACTCTTCAGATGTCATGCGAGAATTCGTTACCCCCATCTTATAAAAGGGGGTGCTTTCTGCCGTGTTTTTACATGTATTGATCATTTTTTATTCTTCCCCGAAAACATCTTGGAATTCACTATTTGCTTTTTTGAATGTTTCTAAATGGGCATCAATGTATGAATAGTCGTATGCATATTCAGAAGCGACAAAAGCTAAATGCTCTAAACATTGTTGTGTATTAAAAGCGGGAGCTAAGCATTCAAGTACAGAAGCGCCATGTTGTGATACGATTCGAGTTACTTCATTAAAGGCAGCTTGTGTAAAACTTTGTTTGTCTTCAAATACAATTTGATTCATTTAAACCACCTATATAGAACTCGAAATGACAGCATTTATTTTCTTATTTATTGGATTGGGGATAGGATTTTGGTTTGGCCGTAAAACAAAGCCAAAAAACCAAGAGAAAGAAGTTAAACCTATACAAAGGACATATTCATACAACCAACGACAAGCATTAAAAGTGATGTATGCAACTGATGCAGATCGCATAAGAGAACTTAATTTGCTATCCACAAATGAGAGTATTTTTTTAAGACTCTTAAAGCAGGAATTTTTAGATAAAGAAATTGTAGTAAAGCAAAAACGGTTCTTTATCGTTGATAGTGATAAATTCCCAATAGCTATATTTGAATATCGTGATGGCTTTAAACCATTACACAATTCTGATGTAGAAGATGGACTACCTGTATTTTTGTATAAAGGGCTTTTATCAAGTGATGTAATCAAAGAAGATGCACAGCGAGTTGCTGATATGGCAAGACGATAGGTCATCACTTTTGGATAAGACATAAAAAAAACCCTAACAACGAATTGTTAAGGTCAAAATACAAGCCTAAGTGGAGGAGATGAGTCTTAGGCTTCCAATGATTTAAGTGTATTGGTTAAAACTTAACGTAAGATTAACTTTTACGATTGAAGCGGGCGAAGCGTTTATTAAAGCTTGCAACACGCCCTTCATTACTTGCTTGACGTACTTCACCTGTGTAGAACGGGTGTGATGCACTTGAAATATCAAGAGTCACATAAGGATAGACTTGTCCTTGATATTCTTTGGTTTGTTTCGTCTGAATGGTACTACCAATTAAGAAGTACACGTCTGCATTGGTGTCATGAAATAACACTTGTTGATAAGCAGGATGAATATCTTTACGCATGAGAGATTGTCCTAAATTATTTTTGATTAAAGAAATGTTATAACATAACAATTAATAAGTCAATGTAACCCTAAAAGGCTACATTGATAAGTAAATTAAGTTAGTTAGAAGGTGGAACCAGCTCTTCAAATAAATCATTCAGGTTGTCATGTACTTTTAAGTGAATGAGGTTCCAGTAGTGTCCTGAAATGGTTCTATTAACCATTAATGTATCTGGTGAAGGTTTAAAGACATCCCAATATTTTAAAGACTTTTTCACGAGTAACATGCCATCATGATGGGATGAATTCTCTGCAAAATCATAGGTTGTGGTAAGTGGACGCAACAACACTTCAATCCAGAGTTTATAAAGATCGCTCGGGAATTTACCTTTTTCTGCTAGTGAATGTAGTTCGAGTAATTCTGTTTCAATTAAGTCGATATCTTCATGGCGAGCTGCATTCACCAGTCGTTTGAAACTATACACAATTTCATTGGAAAGCGTTTTAACACTGCCATAGTCATAAATAATCACACTACCATCTTGGCGGAAGGCAAAGTTACCTGGGTGAGGGTCACAGTGGAAACGTTTTAAAAAGAACATTTCTTGACCCAAAGCGCGGATTAGACGACGGCCAATTGTGTTTCGAATTTCGATAGGCCAAGAACTAGCAGTTTCAATGCTGTCACCTTGTTCAAGGCTTAAGGTTAAAATACGTCTTGAAGAGTAATCTTTATAAACAGTCGGGATAATAATTTTGTCGTCTAATTTACTATGAAAAGTTTTAAAGACTTCAAGATTTTGAGCTTCGATTTCATAGTTAAGTTCTGCTGATAGACTATCTTGAATCTCTGCAAAAAGCTGATCTTGCAACTTTTTATCAATTTTAAGTACACCCATTAAGCGAAGGGCTAAACGTACTTGTTTTAAGTCACTTTCACAGGCTTCATCAACACCGGGATATTGAACTTTAACCACAACTTGTTCGCCACTTGGCAGAACAGCTTTGTGAACTTGCCCAATCGATGCAGCAGCAAAAGGTTCTTGTTCAAAAGATTTAAAGGCAACATTCAACGGCTTGCCAAGCTCACGTTCAACTTGTTGCTGAATCGCTGCAAAAGGCATAGCTGGAGCTTGGCGTTGTAGTTTTGATATCGCTTTGGCGACTTCGGGCGGGAAGATATCTTTATATTGCGATGCAATTTGCCCGACCTTCATGACCGCACCTTTCATTTCTCCCAAGGTGTCTGCAATTTGCAGCCCGATATCTTGAAATAATTTTGTTTTTGCAGCCAGTTTCTGTTCTTCATCCGCAGTCAGGTTTCGAATCGAGTTAGAAACGGTTTTTGTTGCAATGCTCGCGGTCATTCCTGCAAGTTTCATAAATCGTTTGCCAGGTGAACTTGCATTCTTTGCCATATCTTCGATACCTCATTGACTACAACATAATATTGCCTAGGTTTGATCATAGGTGACAAAACTTAAAAAGCCTATAAGAAATTGTTTATCTCCTGTAAGAAAATTTTCGAAAAACAAAATGTTATTTTTATAGTAAAAAATATGAAAAGCTTTTGAAAATTCATTTCATAAACAAAGCTTTAATATCTATAAAGTCGCTGTTTTTTTAGTGCTAAGGTGAAGGGTATGTTAAATAAGAAATAGAGACAATAAAAGTTATGACCAGTCTAAATTCGTCCTATGGGCGCTCTCAAGCGGTTCCTTTATCTGTATTTGAGCAGTCAAAAGACGCACATATTATTCGTTCTGATGAAGAGGCAATAGAGGTTGCCAAGCAACTTGCTCAAGAGTTTGCCCAAGAAGCATCAGATCGAGATAGAGAGCGCCGTCTACCCTTAAATGAAATTCAACAGTTCTCACAAAGTGGCTTGTGGGCCATTACAGTACCTAAGCAATTTGGTGGGGCGCAAGTCAAGTATCGAACTTTAGCGGAAGTGATCAAAACAATTGCGAGTGTTGACCCTTCTCTTGCTCAGTTGCCTCAAAACCACTTGGCTTTTATTGAACATTTAAGACTAGATGCGAAACCTGAACAGCAACAGTTCTTCTTTAACTTGGTGTTAAGAGGAATTCGTTTTGGCAATGCATTTTCCGAAAAACACAGTAAGACAGTCGCGGACCTCACGACTAAACTTCAAAAGACCGAGCATGGTTATGAAATTAATGGCAAGAAATTCTTTGCAACGGGTGCCTTGCTCGCACATTGGATTCCAATTGTTGCTATAAATGAACAAGGGCAACCTTATGCTGCACTTGTGCCACGTGAAACATCTGGGGTCAATATTATTAATGACTGGTCTGGTTTTGGACAACGTACTACAGCTAGCGGCACGGTAGAGCTGAATCAGGTGCCAGTACGTGAAGAATATCTAGTTCCAATTTACCAAGCATTTGAGCGCCCAACACCAGCAGGTGCTATTTCTCAGTTTATTCAGGCTGCGGTCGATGCCGGTATTGCACGTGGTGCAATTGAAGAAACGATTCAATATGTTAAAAACCATAGCCGTGCATGGATTGATTCAGGTCTAGAAAAAGCCAGTGATGACCCTTACACCATTGCAAATATTGGTGACCTAAAAATCAAACTGCGTGCAGCAGAAGCGGTATTGGATTTGGCTGGAGATGCAATTGATCAGGCCATTGCCAACACCACCGAAGAACATGTAAACCAAGCCACTCTATTGGTTGCCGAGGCAAAAGTACTCACCACAGAAATTGCTATTTTGGCAGCCAATAAACTTTTTGAGTTATCGGGTACGCGTTCTACTTTATCTGAACTCAACCTTGACCGTCACTGGCGCAATGCCCGTACCCACACTTTGCATGACCCTGTGCGTTGGAAATATCACATTGTTGGTAACTATTATCTCAATGGGGTTCAGCCACCTCGTCATGCATGGAGCTAAATTGAAAGAAAAAACAAAATTAGGAGAATAACGATGACAACAGCTCAAATTGAATTAGAAGAACTATCGGTCGGTGCTGATTACGAAAAGGTTGCAAACAGATTTCGTCCCATTTTCGAAAAAATTGCACAAGGTGCAATTCAACGGGAAAAAGAGCGAATCTTGCCTTTTGAACCGATTCAGTGGTTAAAAGAAGCCAAGTTGGGTGCTGTACGAATACCCCGTAAATATGGTGGAGATGGGGTTTCATTACCTCAACTGTTCCAGCTTTTGGCAGAGTTAGCAGAAGCTGACTCCAATATTGTGCAAGCTTTACGAGGTCATTTTGCATTTGTTGAAGATCGCTTGGTTGCTCATAAAGAGCATTCTCAGGAAGTCTGGTTTCAGCGCTTTGTACAAGGTGATTTAGTCGGGAATGCGTGGACAGAAGTTGGAAACGTACAGATTGGTGATGTCGTTACACGAGTCACCAAAGACGCTTCGGGTAACTTGGTGGTAAATGGTGAAAAGTACTATTCAACAGGAAGTATTTTTGCAGACTGGATTGATTTATTTGCTTACGATGAAGTAAATGACCGTCATGTGATTGCTGCTATTTACCGCCATGAAACAGGGGTGAGCGTGATTGATGACTGGGATGGTTTTGGTCAAAAGACAACGGGCAGTGGTACTTTAAAAGTACATCAGGTTCATTTGCCAGCTTCACACCTTATTCCATTTGACCAACGTTTTAAATATCAGACCGCTTTTTATCAGGTGGTGCATCTTGCAACTTTAACGGGTATTGCGCGTGCCGCGGTTGAGACGTTTAGTCAGGAAATTCGTGAACGTAAACGTATTTTTAGTCATGGTAATGGGGACTTGGTTCGTCACGACCCACAAGTTTTACAAGTGGTTGGCAAAGCCTCAGCTCAAGCGTATGCAAGTGAAGCAATTACCTTAAAAACCGCTGAGGCACTGCAAAAAGCCTATGAAAGTCATTTTGCCGAATCCGAAGTGAAAGAGCATCAATTCAATGTAGATGCCGAGCTTGAGTCGGCACAAGGGCAGGTGGTGATTTCTAATCTAGTACTCGATTTAACAAGCCAGTTATTTAATGCTTTAGGCGCATCGGCGAGTAGCCAAGTGAAACAACTTGACCGTTTCTGGCGTAATGCTCGGACTGTGTCTTCACATAATCCGCTTATTTATAAAGAAAAGGTGATTGGAGATTGGGAAGTAAACCGTACGGATTTACCATTTGTCTGGCAAATTGGAGCAAGCCCACGGGCAAAGACTGCATAAAATAAAAAAAGCCGATGTTTCATCGGCTTTTTTATTAGGTTTGACTTAAACGTTTGGTATTCAAATAGAGTCGTGAGAGCAATAAAACACAGGCAATACTTAAACCAATAATTAAACCTAACCACACACCAGCTACGCCCCAATCGGTATAACGCGCTAAATAAAGACCGATTGGAAAAGCAATTACCCAATACGCCATTAAGGTGATCCACATCGGTGCCTGAGTATCTTGCATACCTCTTAAACAGCCGGCAGCGCTGACTTGTAGAGCATCCATTAATTGATATGCCATTGCAAACCAGAGCAAATACATGGCAACCGGCACAACATTTATATCTTGAGTATAAACCGAGACAATTTGTTCACGGCCTAGAGCAATAAAAGACATGGTCAATAGAGCAAAAAATACTGCTGTGCTTAGACCAATTTTTTGTACTTGGTACATGGAAGCCCAGTTCTTTTCACCATAATATGTTCCCACGCGAATGGTTAAAGCAATGGCAAGAGAAAGTGGAATCATAAACAGTACCGAAGTGACTGAAATTGCTACTTGGTGTGCGGCAATAAAGACTTCCCCTAGAGGGCTAAGGACCAATGCCCCTGTACTAAAAATACTCACTTCAAAAAACACAGCTAAACCAATTGGCAGACCAAGCTGTAAAATTCTTTTAACCCAAGTCAGGTTAATTTTATCGAATCTGCTAAAAATAGATGTGTTTCGATAAGCCGAAGCCTTATAAATATAGCCTGCTAACGTAATGAGCATCAGCCACTGTAAAATGGATGTTGCAAAACCACAGCCTGCGCTACCCAAAGCAGGTATTGGTCCTAAGCCATACATAAAAATCATGTTAAGCGGGATTAAAACCACTAAGGCTAGTAAGCTAATGACCGTGACAGGGCGGGGATGGCCTAATGCTTCGGAATAGCCTCGGAGCGCTGCATACATGGTTACAGCGGGCATACCCAAACCAATTGCATGTAAGAATAAACTGGCTTTAGGTTGTAAACTTTCTGGTACGCCAAACACATGTAAGAAAAATGGCATAAGCTGCAAAATGAGCATTGCCAATACCCCTAGAATTACTGCAACCCATAATGATTGGCGGACAATCACTGGAATTTGCTCTGTATTTCTAGCGCCTTTTGCTTCAGCCACTAATGGTGTGGTTGCAATCATTATGCCACTGAACAAGAGCATGACTGGAATCCATAAGCCTACACCTACCGCAATAGCGGCTAAGTCTGCGGCAGATAAATGCCCAGCCATAATGGTATCAATTAACCCGAACCCTGCTTGAGCAAACTGCGTAATTAAAATAGGTAACATTAAATGGAAGAGTTGTTTTAATTCAGACCGAAACGACGTGACATTCGACACAAAAGGTACTCTTTATAAATATAAAAAATGAAACTAGCGTTGCAAGGTAAGTAATACACCAACAAAGATGACCACTCCACCTAGAAACCTTTGCCATGTAACAGGTGTCTTTTCGGTACCTAACCAGCCAAAATGGTCAAGTAACATAGAAATGACCAATTGCCCAAAAACGACTAACCCTGTAAAGGTTAAAAAACCAAGCTTAGGTGCAGTATAAATGCTCATGCTAATTGCATAAACCCCAAGAAATCCTCCGGTCCAGAGAAGCCATGGAATATTGGATATTTCACTTAAACTCGGTTTCTCGGCACTTTGGAAGAACACCATAATGGCTAAGACGATAGTACCTATGAAAAATGATAACAATGCTGCTTGCAATGGTGAGTGTAATTGCTCACGAAGCTGAGCATTAATTGCAGTCTGAAAAGCCATGGCAACACCGATTCCCATAGCTAAGGGTAAGATCAGGAAAAGTTGACTAGAGAATTTCATCATTTTTATCAATATTTAAGTATGTTTAAAAACAGTCTAAAGCAATTAAGGTATGTTTTCATAAGCCCATTGATGCAGTCATGTTAAAATAGAAATATTGTGTAAATTGGACCCTGTTCCTTGGCCGTATTAAATCCTGCTTCTGTTCCTTTATCTTTATATATCCACATGCCTTGGTGCGTGCGTAAATGTCCCTATTGCGACTTTAACTCACATGCGGTGCCTGATGGTGCGCTTTCGGCAGAACTCGAGCAAACTTATTTAAAAGCATTGGTAGCCGACTTTGAAACTCAAGTCGAGATGGCACAAGGACGTTCAATTCACAGTGTATTTATTGGTGGTGGAACACCTTCACTTATTTCTGCTAAAGGTTATGCATGGCTATTTGAACAGCTTAAATCGCTGCTTAACTTTGAAGATGACTGTGAAATTACTTTAGAAGCTAATCCGGGAACACTAGAACATGACCCGTTTGCAGGCTATTTAGAAGCAGGAATTAATCGTTTATCGATTGGTGTACAGACTTTTAATACCGATCACCTGCAAAAGCTTGGGCGTATTCATTCAGCCAACAATGCTATGGATGCAATTGAGCAGGCACGACAAGCAGGTTTTAAGCGAGTTAATGTCGATTTGATGCATGGCTTGCCAGAACAAACACTAGAGCAAGCACTTTATGATTTAAAGACGGCTGTAGAGCATGGTGCGACACATATCAGTTGGTATCAACTGACCATTGAGCCAAATACCGTATTTTTCCGAACACAGCCTGTTTTACCTCAAGATGAGGTGTTAGAAGATATTCAAGAGCAAGGTGAAGCCTATCTAAAAGCAAATGGCTTTATCAATTATGAAGTGTCAGCTTGGCGTAAAGAGCAGCCTTCAGCTCATAATTTAAATTATTGGCAATTTGGTGATTATCTTGCGATTGGTGCAGGAGCACATGGCAAAGTAACCCGACCGGATGGTGTATATCGTTTTCAAAAGACTCGTTTACCTAAAGACTATTTGGCTAAGGTTCCAGCCGAACATTTGCAAATGAAAAAGATTGAAGCAGATGAACTACCTTTTGAGTTTATGATGAACGCTTTACGTTTAAATGATGGCGTAAAAGCTGAGTTATATGAACAGCGCACAGGCTTAATTTTAGATGATTTAAATGATCTGCTTACTTCATTGCGTTCGAGAGAGTTATTGGTAGAGGATAGCGGTCGTTTGGCTTGTACAGAGCAGGGGCATATTTTCTTAAACTCGGTACTCGAAGAGTTCTTATAATCAAAGCATTATAAAGAAAAAGCCGCACGATGAGATGCGGCTTTTGTAATTTTAGCGGGTGGTATAACCACCATTTGCGAAAATCGTCTGACCTGTAATCCACCAACCGTCGGTGACTAAGAAGCGAACTAGAGGTTCAATATCTTCAATTTTAGTAAGTCCACCTAAAGCTGAAGCTGATTTATGGTAAGCGACTGCTTCGGCAGACTCTTGACCATAAAAGAATGGTGTGTCCATTGGTCCCGGTGCAACAGCAGTCACAGAAATTTGGCGATCTCCAAATTCTTTCGATGCAGCGCGGGTGTAATGCTCAACAGGTGCTTTTAAACCTTCATAGGTTGAATAGAACCCTGTGTAAGCAGCAAGAAGAGAGGTTACGATTGAACAGATTTTTCCGCCGTTATTTAAATGTCGACCCGCTGATTGAATAAAGAAATAGGCAATTTTTGAGTTGATATCACTCATGCTATCAAACTCTTGTTCGGTGGTTTCTAAAAACGGTTTTTTAAGGACTTTTCCGACGGTATTAATCGCAATATCGATACCACCAAAATGTTGTTTCGTATCTATAAACAGTTTTTCAATATTTTCAATATGAGTTAGATCTGCCTGAATTAGAATTGCATCTGCACCCAATGCTTTAACATCTGCTAAGGTCTGCTCTGCATCTGTCTGAGTTTCCGAACTATTATAATGAATTGCGATTTTTGCACCCTGTTCTGCAAATTTACGGCTAATGAGTCCGCCTAGGTTTTTAGCACCGCCAGTAATCAATACAACTTTATCTTTGAGGCTATGAGTTGTCATGATGATTGTTCCTATGATGACTTGTTTTAGTGTTTTAAAGTCTAGATTGGCAGTAATTTGTGATCAATTATGCTAGGTTGGTTTAACTATTCAGAAAATACGAACAATTAAAATGGATCGGTTGCAGCAATTTTATATTTTTACAGAAGTCGCTAAACGACAAAGCTTTAGTGAGGTAGCAAATCAGCTTGATCTACCTCGCTCGACAGTGACGAGTGCCATTCAACAGTTAGAAACTCACTATGGAGTACGCTTATTTCATCGTACTACCCGTAAAGTCAGTCTTACTCAAGATGGCCAACGAATATTGCCAGAATGCCAAAACCTGTTGTTTGATTATGAACAATTAGAACAGTTGATCCAGACACAAAAACAGCATTACCGAGGCACATTAAAAATTTCGATGCCTAGCCGGATTGTGCATCAAGTGATTATTCCTGAGCTGCCTGATTTTTATCATCGTTATCCGGATATTCATTTACAGCTCAATAGTTCTGATGACCTGACTGACTTAATTGAAAAGGGAATTGACTGTGTTGTTCGGGTAGGAGAGCTAGATAACAGCAGTTTAATTGCAAGATTTATTGGTCATTTGGTGATGGTGAATTGTGCCAGCCCGCAATATTTACAAGATTATGGTATTCCTGAGCAGTTAAATGATCTTGAACAGCATAAATTAATTAATTACGCAGGAGCTGTAGGAGAAAAGCAGGGAGAATTTATATATCAAGGTGGAACTGTGATGATGGATAGTGCTTTAAGCGTGAACAATACCGAGGCCTATATCGCCGCCGCTTGTGCAGGTTTGGGAATTATTCAACTTCCTTATTACGATGTTCAGGATAAAATTGAACAGGGGATTTTAGTTGAGGTGCTGAGTGCTTACAGTGCACCATCGCTTCCACTTAATATTCTATATCCGAACCGAAGTTATATTCCAAAGCGACTAGAAGTTTTTATGAGTTGGGTGGGGGAAGTTTTAAATCGCAAATGTATCGTCATCTTTTAGTCATAAAAAGAAAATAGGATAACAATAAAAAAAGCCTCTCGAACTGAGAGGCTTTTTAGAATTTGGTGGGTCGTCCGCGACTCGAACGCGGGACCAACGGATTAAAAGTCCGCTGCTCTACCAACTGAGCTAACGACCCAAATAGGTTCAAAACTAATAAGTGGTGGGTCGTCCGCGACTCGAACGCGGGACCAACGGATTAAAAGTCCGCTGCTCTACCAACTGAGCTAACGACCCTGAGCGAGAATTAAGTAAAACCTTGTTTTACTTGAATGCAGGAGAAAATCTATAATTTTCTTTAGCAATCAAACTCGAACTGACTCAGAGAGAAGTAACACTTCTAAACACTGTATCGTTTTGATGTCGCGTATTTTAGCAAGTTATTCAACTAACACAAGAGGAAATTTAAAAACATTTGCATGATTGCTTATAAAAAGCACGATTTCCTCTTGTTTAGCTAAAAAATAAACTAAAAACGGTATTTATACGCCTGAATATTGTCAAAAATTTCAGTTGTGATATCACAATAACTGCTTGCACCAGGTAATAAAGCGAGTAAACGTTCAGAAGTTTTGCTTGGATTAAACGCTTCTTCCTTCAGTTTATTCTTCTGATATTTAAATGTACCTGTTGTTTCGACCTTTTTTTGTACACGTAAAAATACAGGTACTGCATAGGTAGGTAAACATTTCTTAAATACGGTCACCATTTCGGTTAAATCAGCATCATTTAGCTCTTCACCATCTGCGAGAGTGATCGCTGCCATACCGGCACGGCCATTAGTATTTGGAATTTCTACCCCATAAACGACAGCTTCGGCAATTTTGTCGTATTCGCATACCATGTTTTCAACTTCAGTCGTTGATACGTTTTCACCTTTCCATCGGAAAGTATCACCTAGACGGTCAACGAACTGTGCATGACGGAAGCCGATATCACGGACCAAATCACCTGTGTTGAAATAAGAATCGCCTTTCTTGAAGACATCTTTCCAGATTACAGACTTGTTCTTTTCAGGGTCGGTGTAACCATCAAATGGCGAGCGGCTGGTAATTTTCCCTATGAGTAGGCCAACTTCACCTGCTTTTACTTTCTGGCACCAGCCATTTTTATCGCGTATTGGCTCGTTTTTCTCTTTATCGAACTGGATAATGGCATATGGAGTAGGAGAGAAGCCAACCGTATTGTCAAAGTTGAAAATATTACTAAATCCAACATTGCCTTCACTCGATGCATAAAGCTCAAGTACTTCTTTAACACCAAAGCGTTGTTTGAACTTGTCCCAGATATTTGGGCGCATACCATTACCAATCATTTTGGTTACACGATGGTTGCGGTCAAGCTCGGTAACAGGAGCATCCATCAAGTAGCGGCAAAGTTCACCAACATACCCAATGGCAGATGCATTAAATTTTTGAACATCTTTCCAGAATGCGCTAGTCGAATATTTACGTCGAATCGCAAGTGTTGCACTGCCCGCGATAACGCCACACCAGCAAACCACCACGCCTGTTGCATGGTAAAGCGGTAAGGTCACGTACATGACGTCATCTGTTCCTAAGTTTAAGATATGTCCATAGGTGCCATATGCTAATGTCCAGCGACTGTGTTTGAAAATAACCGCCTTTGGTAAACCTGTTGTACCTGATGTGTAGATATAGAACAGACCATCGTTACCAGTGACAGAGCGGGTAGTAGACGGATTGAATTTTGGGAATTGATCAATTTGGTCCGCAAGATTGACATAGCCTTCAGGCGCTGTACCCGAGTTTTGACGTGTTGCCTGATCTGCGAACCAGTGGAAGCGGTCTTTAGGTACATTTAAGTCCTGACGAATTTCATCAATAGCAGCTCGGACTTCTTCACCAGCAATAACGGCAATAGGTTTTACAAGATTGATGCTATGAGCGAGAACCTTACCGACTTGAGATGTATTTACAAGTGCAATTGTCACACCAATTTTGGCTAAACCAACAATTGTTGCAATCAGCTCAGAGCGGTTTTCAATCATTACAGCAATGACGTCCCCTTTACGCGCTCCGAGAGAAAGATAGTAATGGGAAATCTGGTTTGCCCATTCATTTAAAGCTTCATAAGAATAACTTTGATCTTCAAATAATAATGCCGTGCCTTTCGGATTTCTTTTAACAGCTTTTTCAAAAGCAATACCCAAACCTGTTGGAGTATTTGAAGTTCTTAAATAAGCCTGTTTAAGACCATTTAGGATATGGGGTACTTTGGGAATGAAGCTAGGAAGTCTTGTGGCAACATCACCAAGCGTAATGATATCGGTCTGTGTTGTCTGGCTCATATCAATCCTATTTATTTTTCGATCAATCCAAAAAAGGTTGTGTGGGCAAAAAGTCCAATAGTTTTCATGGTTCACCATGCTTTTAAAACTTTTCTTCTAGTGCAATCAACCTAATTGGCTAAAAATAACAAAAAAAACCTAGTCATCGAAATGACTAGGTTTGTTTAAATTAGCTGCAATTGAGCAAATGGCTTACTCAGCTACAGGATTAGCTTTTTTTGGCGGACGGCCACGAGGGCGACGAGGGCGGCTCGGTTTGTCCTTATCTGCCTTAACGTCTTCTGATTCGGCATCAGTTGTTGCTTCAGTCGGAGCTACTGTTTCTTCAGCCGCTGCTTTTGCTTTGCTTGCTGCTTTTGATGGCGCAGGTTCCTTCGCTGCAGGAGCTTCAGCTACTGTTTCTTCTGTAGCTTTTTCCTCTGCAGGAGCAGCTTCAGGTTGTACCACTTCAGTTGACTGATTAAGTTCAAGCGGTTGTTGTGCTGGTTCAACTGTTGCTTGTGTTTCAGCAGTTGGAGCAGCAACGGTTTCTTCTGCTACAGGAGCAGGAGTAGCAACTTCTTCTTGAGCAGAATGTTGTTGTTTCACTTGCTCAAATGCTTGTTCCGCAGCAAGTTTTGCTAAACGACGACGCTCACGCGGGTCATTTGCAACACGTGGAGCTGGTGCTTGCGGCGGAGTAAGCGGAAGTACTGGTGCAGGTTCTGCTTCTTCAGCCGGTTTGTGGCTTGGAAGTTCTGCATCACGAGTTACCGGCTTTTTCTCTTCCGTTTCAGCAGTAACTTCAACTACTAACGTACTTGCGTACTGTTCTGCAAATTTCTGCAAAGCACGATTAAACGTTGGGACTAGACCAAATTGTTCAATCAATACGGTGCAATCTTCACCATACACATGACGGATTAAACTACCGATTGTGTGTTGTGCCAAAGTTGGAATTTGCGATGGCGCAATAGATGGCGTAGCTGCCTTAGCGTGTTTAGCCTCACGTTGCTGACGACGACGCATACGAGGGTCATTGCTAGCACGTTTGATTTGTGGCTGAGCAGCTTCTTGGCTTGGCTGAGCTTCTTCTTTGGTTTCAACTACAGCAGCTTTCTCGGCTACAACAGGAGCTGGAGTTGGCTCTTGAGCAACTTCAGTAGAAGTCGTTTCAACTCGCTCAACGTGACGACGCTCAGGCGTAAGTGCGACAATCTCACTTTGACCTTGATCAACATTGATGATTAAAGCAGTGTTCATGACATCATGCTTAGGTGCATCAATCACATCAACCTTAATTTGTTTTTCATCAACAACAACCGGTGTATTTTGATTTTCATTTAATACACTTGGATCGCGGTGGCGATTTGGACGGTTTGGACGTTGTTGATTATTACGGTCACGACGTGGCACAGCATTTTCAGTGTGTTGTACATCATTATTTTGATGTTGTTGATCTTGCTGCTGTTGACGTTTTTGCTGACGTTTTAACTCACGTTGTTCTTGGCGTGACAATTGAACCACTTCTTCATGAACTTGATGTTGCTGTTCATGTGATTGGTGATGTTGTTCACGTTGCTCTTTATGTTTACGCTTTTTGTTGTTCTGACGTTGTTGCTGAGATTTATCATCTTTTTCAACATGTTCACGAACGTCTTGTTTCACAGGTGACTGTGAAATATAAGCGTTATTTGATTGAACTGGCGCAACTTCTGCAACAGCAGGTACGGCTACTTGACCGAACTGTCCGCGGCTTACTGCGCCTGTATTCACCATTTGCTCAATCGCAGCAGCAGCATTTTGTGCTGAACGAGATTGATCAACTGTTTGCGCTTGTTTTTGAACAAACAGGTTTTCTAACCATGCACATGGGCTTGCTGCTTTTTGAGCAGAAGGTTGTGCTACAGGTTGAGTTGCATGATTTGCTTTTTTCTGAGCCGCAGCATGAGTTGAAGCTGTAGCAGTTACATGAGCATGGCCATGATCTGCTTCTTCTAAATGCCATTCAGAAGACTCATAACCTAACTCTTTCTCGCTAGAACGGGTTGCTTCTGTACGTTCATAGCTAGATGGAGCAAAGCCATCTGGGTTATATGCAATTTCGTAATGTGGAGTTTCTAAGTGCGGGTGTGGCAATACAGTCACACGTACACCAGAAGTTTGCTCTAAATACACCAGACTATGGCGTTTTTCATTAAGCAAGAAGGCTGCGATTTCAACTGGAACTTCAACCTGAACTTCACCATGACGTTCACGAAGTGCAATCTCTTCAACTTTACGCATAATTGAAAGAGAAAGCGAACGTAAGTCACGAACCATGCCTGTACCATGACAGCGAGGGCATACATAACCTGTTGCTTCTTCAAGCGATGGGCGTAAGCGTTGACGGCTCATTTCCATTAAGCCAAAACGAGACAATTGACCGAACTGGATACGGGCACGATCGCTTTGTGTTGCTTCACGAAGCTTTGCTTCAACCATACGTTGATTGCGTTCTTTAGTCATATCGATAAAGTCGATAACTACTAAACCGCCAATGTCACGTAAACGAAGCTGGCGAGCAATTTCTTCTGCTGCTTCAAGGTTAGTATTCAGTGCAGTTTCTTCAACATCATGTCCACGAGTCGATTTCGCAGAGTTAATATCGATTGAAACTAAAGCTTCAGTCTGGTCAATCACAATTGAACCGCCAGAAGGAAGTTTTACTTCACGCTCGTAAGCAGTTTGAATTTGGCTTTCAATACCAAAATGAGCAAACAATGGCTCGTTTAAAGTATAAGTTTTTAATTTGTCTAATTGGCGAGGCATCACTGCTTTAACAAAGTTATATGCTTCGTTATAAGCCTGTTCGCTATCAATTAAGATTTCAGCAACGTCATCACGTAAGTAATCACGAATTGCACGTGTTACTACACCCGCTTCTTGATGAACAAGCATCGGAGAAGGGCCTGAGCTCGCTGTACCTTGAATTTGTGCCCACAGGTCAAGCAAGTGTTGTAAATCGAGCTGTAATTCTTCTTGAGTACGCCCAATACCAGCAGTACGAACAATAACGCTCATACCACGAGGTACATTTAAAGAAGCTAAAATTTCTTTTAATTCTTCACGTACTGAACCTGAAATTTGACGGCTAATACCACCACCTTTCGGGTTATTTGGCATAAGAACTAAATAACGGCCTGCAAGGGAAATAAACGTAGAAAGTGCTGCACCTTTATTACCACGTTCTTCTTTTTCAACCTGAACTAAAAGCTCTGTGCCTTCAGTAATAAGTTCACGAATGTTTGAAGTTTGACGTGGGTCTGCCTGAAAATAGCTATTCGCAATTTCACGCATAGACAAGAAGCCTTGACGACCTGCGCCATATTCAACAAAAACAGCTTCTAAAGATGGTTCTACGCGGGTGACATGGCCTTTATAGATATTGGATTTTTTCTGTTCTCGGGTACGATTCTCTAAATCAAAATCGTAAAGACGATTACCAGTGATAAGTGCAACGCGAACTTCTTCGGCATGAGTTGCATTAATCAACATACGTTTCATGGGTGTGACACCTAATAGTGACTCACACAAACAAACCAAACAAACTTAAAGGTTCTGAACGAACATCGAACATGACGGATCATTTCCCAGATCTCAAAATACTTGTGGTCTGAGTCATCTGTTACCGGCTACATTTAGCCTTAGCTTCGATTCTCGTCTGCGATGTAGGCAATACTGCTTCAACCTTTAAATCGGAATTCCTTTTTGCTTCACTGGCGGGTGAGCGGTGCATTGGTTAATGACTTTCACTGTCATTGGGCGCGAAGTGACTTCTTTATTGGAAGTTTGATACGGAATGCTCATCGTATCGGTGCTTTCGGCAGTTCCAATGCATCAACGCTTTAGCCTGAAGGCAACATTAAGGAGCGATTTGTCTGATGTGTATCAGTTTACGTTCCATAACCAACTAGAGTTGGTAACATATTTTTTTGAACAAACTGAATTAAACGCAACAGTTTGTCATTTTGCCGATATAATAAGCCTTCGGCGTCGGCATAATTCTTTAGGACCTGTCCGAGCTGGTGATGAAAGCATCATTTAGATTGAGGTTTCAATCAGGGAAATTTCCCTTTAGATGTTCACTTACGGTGGTATCCGTGCGCTGACTATATCAAACCTTGCAGCATCTGCCTATGGGCTAAGCTTAGATTTCTTGTGAAAAAACTAAGCTAATCGGTCATTTATTAATCAAATTTCGTAAAATTTCAGGTTTAAATATTAGTATGAATTCTACACAGCAATGGCAAAGTGTCACTTGGTTTGAGGTGGATGAGCATCAAGCAGGACAACGAATCGATAATTTCCTGTTTTCACGTTTAAAGGGTGTGCCAAAGAGTCGAATTTATCGTTTGATTCGTGAAGGTCAGGTTCGCGTGAATAAAAAACGTATTAAAGCCGAGACCAAACTTGCAATTGGGGACCAGATTCGTGTTGCGCCTATTCGCTATGAACAAAAAGATGAAACTGCTATTCCTGTAAGCGACAGTGTGGCTCAAGGTTTATTAGGCCGTGTGGTCTATGAAGATGAAGGACTATTAGTTGTAAATAAACCATCGGGTATTGCTGTACATGGCGGTAGCGGCGTGGCTTATGGTTTGATTGAGGCACTACGCGCGGCAACAGGTAAAAAATATTTAGAACTGATTCACCGTATTGACCGCGATACTTCTGGCCTAGTTATGATTAGTAAGAAGCGTAGCACTTTAAAACTGCTACAAGATATGTTGCGTGAACACAAAATTCGTAAGACCTATGCAGCGATTGTAAAAGGTCAGGTGAGTCTTGATAAACAGCTCATTGATGCTCCTTTATTTCGTTATGAGTTAGCCAATGGCGAACGTCGTGTACGTGTATCTAAAGAAGGTAAGCCAAGTAAAACCGAATGGGTAGTTGCAGAGCGCTTTAAAAATGCCACTTTAGTTCATGCATCTCCTTTATCAGGGCGTACCCATCAAATTCGTGTACATGGTTTAAGTATTGGACATCCGTTGGTGGGCGATGATAAATATGGGCACAACACTGCATATACGGGGCCTGAAGCACGCCGTTTGTGTTTACATGCCATGCGTTTGGATATTCCGGGTTACCCAACGATTGAAGCACCGTTGCCAGAAGACATGACCCAGTTATTAGAGGCTTTGAGAGTAGCAAAATGAGTCTGAAAACCGAATTAGTGATTTTTGACTGGGATGGTACTTTATATAATTCTGTTGGTCAGATTGTTGCAAGTTTACAGCATGCGGCAGAAGAGCATAAGTTAACTCTGACTGATGAAGCCGCAAAGAGTATTATCGGTTTAGGTTTGCCGGAAGTGATGCAGACCTTATTTCCAGAAGTACCTGATTTGCATGATTCGATTTTAAAAGCATATGGCGATCACTATATTGCCAACTCGACAAATGATGCATGGTTTGAAGGTATTTCTGAACTACTTCATGACTTAAAAGCTCAAGGTTTAAAACTTGCAGTTGCGACGGGTAAAAACCGTCGTGGATTAGACCGTGTGATTGCAAAAACACAGAGTACTCATCTGTTTGATGTTACTCGAGCAGCCAATGAAACCCGTTCAAAACCGGATCCGCTCATGTTACAAGAAATCTTGACTGTAACTGGAGTAAGTGTCGAACAGGCAGTTATGATTGGTGATAGTAGTTATGACCTTGAAATGGCTCAGCGTTTAGGTATGCCTCGTATTGGGGTGGGCTATGGAGTGCACTCGGTCGAAGTTCTACAACAGTTCCAACCTTTAACCATTGCTAAAGATGTACCTGAGCTGCACAACTTTTTAAGAGAGTATGCAAAGTTATCTACTGTAGACGTAGCGTAATTTAAAATGATGTAAGAAGGAGGAATTTATTCCTCCTTATTTTTAAAACTAAAGAACAATAAGAAGAGAAAAAATGAGCCGCTCTATTCGTCTATTAAATCTTTTACAGCAACTCCGTGAATCTCGTTATCCCGTTACTGCTCAAGTCTTGGCTGAACGCTTGGGAATTAGTATTCGCAGCATTTACCGTGATATTGATAGTTTACGTGCTCAAGGTGTCAGAATAGATGCATCGGCAGGTTTGGGGTTTCAGCTTAAAGAAGACATTTTATTACCACCGGTTACTTTTAATGAGAATGAAGCCGAGGCTCTATTTTTAGCTTTAGAGTGGTTGAAAGACGTTCCAGATCACGCAATGAAATCGGCAGCCGTTTCAATTTATTCCAAACTTTATGCAGTTTTACCAGAGCACCGGAAATATTTGATCGATGACATGACGCTAGGTGTTACACATTACTGGCATCCGGTTGATGAAGCTTTAGTAGAACAAGTACGTTTAGCGATTCGTAAACAAGTAAAGATCAAAGTCGATTATTGCGATGAACACAAGCGTATGAGTCAACGTTCTCTTTGGCCTTTTGCTTTAGGGTATTTACATGACAAAGTTGTACTTGCTGCTTGGTGTGAATTACGGCAGGCATTTCGCCATTTTCGGATAGATCGTATTCATAACTTGCAAATGAGTGAGGAAATATATCCTGAATTTAAAAAACATCTGTTTCAAAGATGGTGGAAACAAGAAATGCAAAGGACTACTGACAAAAACTGACAAAAGGTATTTGTAGACTAGGAATCACGATAAACAAGGAGCAATAAGAATGAGTCTTAAACTTTATACTAACAATGAATCGCGTGGTGTCGTTATAGACTGGCTTTTGGTTGAGCTTGGCGTGGAATGTGAACGTATTGAAGTAGCATACCGAACCGAGATGAAATCACCCGAATATTTAAAGCTTAACCCGTTTGGGAAAGTGCCTGTATTGGTAGATGGCGATGTCGTTATTTATGAATTAGGTGCAATTTGTGCATATCTGGCAGACAAATTTAGTGACAAAGGTTTGGCACCTGCTTTAGATGATCCGAAACGTGGTTTGTACTATCGTTGGCTCTTTATGATGGCGGGTCCTTGGGAAGCTGCTGGTGTAGATAAAGCTTTAGGAATAGAGATCTCACCTGAGCAAAAAATGTTTGTGGGTTATGGTGATTATAACGATGCTTATCAAGCTTTAGTTCAAGGACTGAGAGAAGCAAATCCGTATGTATGTGGTGAACAATTTACCGCCGCAGATGTAAGTGTTGGAGCCATGCTATTATGGCAATTAAAAATGAAAACGATTGAATCGCACCCAGCCATTACACGTTATGTTGAAACGATCAAACAGCGCGAAGGCTTAAAACAAAGCAGTATGGGCCAACTGTTGTAAGTATAGTTATTCTTAAAAGCCCCCTAAATGGGGCTTTTTTGTTTTTTTAATAAAGGTCTTAATTGGTAAGAAAGCCAGCAGCAACGTTAATACAAATCGCTAAAATGGTCGTGTTAAAGCCAAAAGATAATACAGCATGAAATAAGTTTAAAAGACGCATATGTTTGTTCGTAATTGAAACATCGGCGGTTTGTGCTGAGGTACCAATAATATAGCTAAAATATAAGAAGTCAGGGTAGGTCGGATGTTCGGTACCCGGGAAGTCTAACCCACCGTTCTCTTCATTTCTGGATAGAGCCATATAAAAGTCATGGGCATAATGCAAAGCGAAAACAGTATGCATGAAAAGCCATGCTGAAATAATGGTGAGTAAAGCTAACGCTACATGTCCTAACTTTTCATAATGCCCAGAAGGGAGCTGGGAAAGTTGTACCAAAATCGCAACTAGACTCATTGTGATGGCCAATAAAACAATGAGCATAATGACCCATTTACTTTCGTCCTGTTTTTTGGCTTGCTGTTGCATTTGTGAATGGTCGGCACTTCTCATCAGTTTCCAGACATGGAGTAAATATAAACTGATTGAGCCATTCCAGCTTGCTAATAAAATGGTAGACCATTTCCATGAAGTGAGCCATGCCAATAAACTTGCAACAACCACTCCAAAAATTAAAGCAATAAAGAAGTGAGGGCGGTTTTGTACACTACGTCCTAAATGCTGAAATAGTCCAACCATCTTGTTAACTCTCCTTGCTGTTATCTTAAATATATTTTTTACTATTTGGTTAATTTAACATTAAGTTTTATATAACCTTTATACTTTAGATCGTCATTTTTGTTTTTATTAAGTGTGACAATCTAAAATATAATAAAAATTATCTCAAATTAATTAATCGATAAAAGATATTAAATAAATTTTAATTTCATTTTTTTATACATGCATTTAAATTTTCTAACTCATTTATTATTTAATAATAAGCGTAAATATACCTAAAGTGCTTAATCTAGATTTTTATCAAGATGAAATACTTTGTTGAGTTGATCAATAAATCTTTTTACACCGACTGACTCTGTGTTTTTACGATAACTAACAAATAAATCTAAAGAAGGTAATTCGACATCTAGAGGGCGAACTACAGTGTTAGAAACCCCTAAAGGCGCGACATAGGCAGGTAAAATAGTACAACCTAAGCCTGAACCAATAGAGTTTATATTAAGTAAAATGCTATCGGCCTTTTGTACAATATTGAGGTCAATACCATGAGTTTTAGTAAACTCTAAAATTGTATTGTGTAGTGTATTAGATTGTTCAGCTGCCGGAATAATAAAATCAATACCATGCAAAGCTTTGACCGGAATACGGTCATATTTCGCAAGTGGATGGTTTCTTGGTAATAAAAAAATTAAAGGTTCTGTTAAGACAAATTGGCTTTGGATTTCATCATTTTCAGTATTATCACGGGTAAACGTGATGTCGAGTTCACCTCTTTTTAAGGCTTTGAGTTGCTCAGCGTTATTTAAACTTGATAATTCAATGGTGAGGTCAGGGTGTTGTAAGCGCAGATTTGGAAGTACGTATGGAAAAATTTTCATTTCTGCGATGGGGACGAAACCGATACGTAATAATTGTTGTTTAGCTTTTGAGACCTGGCGGGCCATCGCTACTGCTTTATCAGCTTGAGCAAGCGTTAAACGGGCATGCTCTAAAAATACTTCACCTTCTTCTGTTAACTCAACTTTACGTTTTGTGCGGTTTAAAAGTCGTACCCCGACATCTTCTTCTAAATCTTTAATTTGTTGGCTAAGGGAGGGTTGAGCAGTATAGAGTTTGAGAGCGGCCTTACTAAAATTTAATTCTTCAGCAACTGTAATGAAATATCGAAGATGGCGTAATTCCATAAGACTAATCCAAAAAATGTCTTACTATGATTTAAGCAAAGTATAAAGCATAAAACTATATAGCGTGAAGGTGCTTTAGGTATTTATAAAATAAATGAAAATTTATAAATCATTATGAAATTAATATGAAATTTTATTTAATTATTAATTTGTAAAATATATTAATTCATATTCATAATCAAAGTGATTTTAAATTTAGGAAAGAAATTTAAATTACTTTCCAGAAATTCACTTAAAGTTTTCTCATATTATGAAAAAAAGTATTGTTAATTTAAGAATTGAGGATCTTAATTTCTAACAAAAAATATGTAAGGAGTATTTTGTTAATAAATGTTTCGGTTCATCTTGCTATATTTTTTTAGTTTTTTCAATGCATGTGCTGCTTGGTTTAATAGTTTATATATGAAGCAAAATTGATAAAATTGAGCAGTTTTAAAAATAAGAGATTAACCACAAAGAAACTAGCTCACCTCTGTTGTAAGTCTTTGCTTATTATATTCTATTGTTATGTTATACAGTAGCTTTTAATAAGAATAGTAATTAAGGAATCACAAACTCAACACATCTAAACATTTTTTTGTGGCACTTTAGATTGATCTATGTCGGCTGTGACAAAAATAAAATGGATATTTATATGATAAATAAGTGTAAGTGTCATAGCTTAATTTATTTAAATCGCTAAGATAGAAAACTGAATGATTCATCCTCCTGATGCTACAACCATAGAATAAGCCCATGAAAGACAAGCCGACATTAACTTATCAATTGCCGACTCAGTCCTGTTGGACGCATACATGGATAAAACCGCCTTTTTGTCATCCTGAACTGGGCCATGAAAATGACACCCGTTTTTATAATCAGCAGCCTAGATCGCCTGCACGAGGATCGAAAGAGTTATTGCGTTGGTTAGTCACTCGTGAGTCTTATACTTGGAATGTTGATATTCAGAATGAATATGATGTACGTGTTAATACACCAATTGCTTTACCACAAAACCGTCCACATGCGGATTTAGATGATTGGCAAGTTTGGTTTGTAGGGCATGCTACGGTACTCATTCAAATTGGACCTTATAACTTTATTACCGACCCGGTATGGTGTGACTACGCAAGTCCTTTACATGGTCGTGGTCCACGCCGTGTATGCCCAGCGGGTTTTGCTTTAGAACAGTTACCTACCATTCATGGGGTATTGTTGAGCCATAACCATTATGACCATATGGATTTAGCAACGCTTGAGTGGCTTCATAAGAAGTTTGCTATGCCGATTTATACAGGGCTTGGCAACGGATTTTACTTACCTAAAGAGTTCCATGTAATTGAAATGGATTGGTGGCAGGAAATTCCTTATCACGAATTAAGAATTGTTTATACACCTGCTCAGCATGGCTCGGGGCGGGGTTTACGTGACCAAAATAAGGCACTTTGGGGCGGTTTTTCGGTTTTGGCGAAAACAGGACATTGTTTTTTTGCGGGTGATACCGGTTATGCGGGCCACTTCAAACAAATTCATACGCGCTATGGCGCGCCGCGTGTGGCCTTACTTCCAATCGGAGCTTATGAACCTCGTAAATTAATGAGCTATGTTCATATGAATCCGCAAGATGCAGTTCATGCGCATTTAGATTTACAAGCACATCGGTCGGTGGCAATTCACTATCGAACTTTTCAGTTAACGGATGAGGGGCGTGAAGATCCTGAACATGCATTAGCTCAAGCCATTAAAGCTTCATCAAAGCTTGCTAATCCTTTTTATTGCATTCGAGAAGGGCATAAATTGACTGTCTAAAATTCATTGTTTCGTATTAAAAAAGCCAGTTCAATTTGAACTGGCTTTTTATTATTTTGGCTTAAATTAAGCTAAGTCAAAACGGTCAAGATTCATGACTTTAGTCCATGCAGCAACAAAGTCTTGAACAAATTTTTCTTTACCATCTGCCTGAGCATAAACTTCGGCTAATGCACGTAAGATAGAATTCGAACCAAAGACTAAATCATTACGTGTTGCGGTAAATTTCACTGTGCCTGATTTACGGTCTTTACCTTCAAATACTTCACTTGTTGAATCAACAGGTGCCCATACATTCGACATGTCGAGTAAGTTTGTGAAGAAGTCTGTGCTGAGTACACCAACTTGCTGAGTGAAGACACCATGTTGAGAACCATCCCAGTTAGTGCCCAGTACACGTAAACCACCAATCAATGCAGTTAACTCTGGTGCAGTTAAAGTCAGTTGTTGTGCTTTATCAATTAATAAGACTTCAGCTGGTGTGTTGACTCCCTGTTTTTTCCAATTTCTGAAACCGTCAGCAAGACCGAGCAGTAATTGGAATGATTCAACATCGGTTTGACTTTGTAATGCGTCAACACGACCAGGGGCAAACGGAACGGTAATATTGAAACCTGCTGCTTGAGCAGCTTGCTCTACACCAACATTACCAGCTAACACGATTAAATCCGCCAATGACAATTGGGTTGATGCCTTGAGTTCTTCAATTTGAGTTAAAGTCTCAACAGCTTTTTTGTTTACTTCCCACTCACGTTGTGGTGATAAAGCAATACGTGCACCGTTTGCACCACCACGTTTGTCTCCACCACGGAATGTTGATGCTGATGCCCATGCAAGAGAAACCAACTCACCTGCAGATAACCCTAGAGCAACGATTTTTGCTTTTGCATCAGCAATGCTTGCAGAAGATGGTGTAGCGCTAGCAGCAGGTAATGGATCTTGCCAAATTAAATCTTCAGCAGGAACTTCTGGACCTAAATAACGTGCTTTTGGTCCCATATCGCGGTGAGTTAATTTAAACCAAGCACGAGCAAAAGCATTGGCAAAGGCTTGTGGATCGTTAAGGAAACGACGAGAGATCTTTTCAAACTCAGGGTCAAAACGTAAGGTCAAATCTGTAGTAAGCATGGTTGGCTTACGTTTAATTGATGGGTCGAAAGGATCTGGAATGATGGCTTCAGCATCTGCCGCTACCCATTGAATTGCGCCAGCAGGTGAACGTTCTTGTACCCATTCGTATTTGAAGAGGTTTTCAAAGAAGTAATTGCTCCATTGTGTTGGCGTTTGTGACCAAATAACTTCTAAACCTGAAGTGATCGCATCTTTACCGACACCTGTGCCATAGCTGTTTGCCCAACCAAAGCCCATTTGTTCAATTGGTGCACCTTCTGGGTCTGCTTGGACATGGTCAGCAGAGGCAGCGCCGTGAGTTTTACCTAAAGTATGACCGCCAGCAATCAAGGCAACAATTTCTTCATCATCCATTGCCATGTTGCCGAAAGTGGCACGAATAAACGGTGCTGCTGATCGTGGGTCACCACTCGCTTGTGGTCCTTCAGGGTTCACATAAATTAGGCCCATTTCGGTTGCAGCAAGATTACTGCCCGCCAATGCTTCAGAGTTACGATGAGCTAACCATTCTTTTTCATCGCCCCAGTTTACATCGTTGTCTGGTTCCCAAACATCTTCACGACCGGCACCAAAACCAAAGGTACGGAAACCAGAAGACTCAAGTGCGATGTTCCCGGCAAGAATAAATAAATCGGCCCAAGATATTTTTTGACCGTATTTTTGTTTAACTGGCCATAGTAAACGGCGTGCTTTATCTAAACTTGCATTGTCAGGCCAACTATTTAATGGAGCAAAACGTTGTTGACCACGACCGGCACCACCACGGCCATCGCCCATACGATATGTACCGGCAGCATGCCACGCTAAACGGATAAATAAGCCCGTATAATTTCCCCAGTCGGCTGGCCACCAGTCTTGGGAATCGGTTAATACATTTTTGATATCGGCTTTAAGTGCGTAGTAGTCGAGTTTTTTAAATTCTTGACGGTAATTAAAATCTTTACCGAGTGGATTAGAGCGTTCTGAATGTTGATTAAGTAAGTCAACACGTAATTGATTTGGCCACCAGTGTAAATTAGCCGTGCCACCACCGACTGTTACTTGCGGTTTTGAGTTATGACCTGAAAAAGGACATTTTGATTCGTTTGACATGATTATATTCTCTCTGGGTAATATTTATTGAGCTCTTAATAAAACTGAAGGCTCATTTTCCTGGACTTCTGGGTTAAAAAAATGATGCGTATCGAATAAAGAAATGAGAGAACAAGTGGTGAGAGAAACCGTTTTAAAAATTTTTCACTGTTATGTCAGCTCATCAGTTTTATTCAACAATACATGAGTTTCCTTTGTTTATTATTCCTTCAATTTACTGCATGAAGGCTAAAAAACAAGAGGGAAAATGGTTCAAATTTTGCAAATAATGACGCATGGCATGAGCTCCTTAATCATTGAAACATCGCAATATCTTTCAATTTCGTTCTTTAAATATACTAGAATCTGATTGTTTATTTTTCAAATGGATTAAATTGTCCATATTAATTGGTAAAACCGATTTTTGGGGGAATTAAAGATCAGGAGTGCGCTAAGTGGCAGCTTAAAAATAAAGAGAAAATTTAAAAATAGATGAATTGAAAAAGGAGAGCTTTTTGACTCTCCTTTTTTAAGTATTTATACGCTTACAAGGCGGTTAGATTTAACCATATCGGCTAGACCGTGAGTTTTAAAGTAGTACTCAAGCCAGCTTTTTACAATAAGCGGATTATTCATTTTCATGACATCATCAAGCAGCTTTTGGGCATCTGACATTGGGACATGGCAAATTGCTTTTCGGACGCGCAAGATGTTACTTGAACTCATCGAAAGGGTATTGAAGCCCATGGCCATCAGTAAGATTGCCGATAACGGATCACCCGCCATCTCACCACAAATACTTACCGGTTTTTGGTATTTATGGCATTCCTTCACGAGTCGAGTTAAAGCCCGCAAAATAGATGGATGGAAGTGTGAATAGACGTTTGCGACATGCGGATTATTACGGTCCACAGCAAGTAAGTATTGAGTTAAGTCATTTGAACCAACCGAGAAGAAATCGACAAGTTCGGCGAACTCATCAATTTGTAGCAGTACACTCGGTACCTCAACCATAATCCCGATTTTTGGTTTGGTAATTTTAACTTGTTCTTCTTCTTGCACTGCAATCCAGTCACGCTCAAGTAAATAAAGTACTTCTTCGACTTCACTTACTGTCGTTACCATTGGCAATAGGATATGCAAATTATTTAAACCAATACTGGCTTTGAGCATTGCCCGGATTTGTGCTGAGAAAATCTCCGGATGATCGAGCGTGAAACGAATACCGCGCCACCCTAATGCCGAGTTCTCTTCTTCAATACTGAAGTAAGGTAAGTCTTTATCGGCGCCAATATCGAGGGTACGCATGACTACCGGCTTATTGGCAAAGTGGCTCAACTGTTGGCGATAGATGGCACGTTGTTCTTCTTCACCTGGGAAACGTTCCCGTAACATGAATGGAATTTCACTACGGTACAAACCCACACCTTGAGCGCCACGTTGTACACCGCGGACTACATCAATCATAAGGCCCGTGTTCACAAACAGTTGAACAGAGACACCGTCTGGTGTAATCGCTTCTTTGGTCTCATATTGTTTGAGATCTTTTGCGATTTGCTCGTCTTCTTTTTGAATTTCTTTATAACGTTGACGTAAACGACGTGGAGGGTTTACAAAAACACGGCCCTGATAGGCATCCACAATCATTTCTGCATCATCAAGCGTATTTACAGGTAGTTCGGTTACGCCGACAACCGTTGGAATACCTAATGCACGGGCAACAATCACCATATGCGAATTGGCTGCGCCTTCTGACGTCACAATAGCTGCGATATTATCTACTGGTAATTCTACTAGCGCTGCGGTACTAATTTCTTCACCAATTAAAATACTGTCTGGGCTAAGTTCACGGTGGCTCGAATCTTCTTCTTGTAAGCACGCTAGAATACGTCGCCCTAAGTCTTTAAGGTCAGAAACGCGTTCACGAAGATAATCGTCCTCCATTTGTGCAAATAGGGCAGTGTGTTTTTCAATTACACGGCGCACCGCACCTTGTGCCCAATGCCCATCACGAATCAGTTCTTTAATTTCTGCAGGTAAGGCATTTTCATCTAGCATTCTTAAGAATACGCTAAACAAAGCCCGTTCTTCTGCCATGAGCGAGTCATGCATTTTTTCATCTAAAGAACGAATCTCTGAACGTACCGATGAAATAGCTTGATCTAAAATGCGGAGTTCATCGCTGATATCTTCTGCTTCGCGGTCAGGTACTGAACCTAAGTCGGCAGGCGGATATAAAATAATAGCGCGACCTAAAGCCACCCCACCTGCACCGGAAACGCCTTGAAAGGTCTTATAGGCAGGCCCATTGCTTGGCTTACGAAATACATCAATATTTCCAACCGCATGCGCATGTGCAATAACACCTGAGAGCTGCGCACATAAGGTGACTAAAAATGATTCGGCTGCTTCACTAAAATCTTGAGGAAGTCGATTTTGGACAACTAAAACACCCATTACCTTACGGCGATACATGACGGGTACGCCAAGGAATGAGTTATAAATTTCTTCGCCCGTTTCAGGTAAATACAAAAAGCGTTCGTGCTTTGGCGCATTGTCAAGGTTAACAATTTCTTCACGTTGCCCAACCAGACCCACCAAGCCTTCACCTAACTGCAATGAAACATGCCCAACAGATTCTGGATTTAAGCCTTTTGAGGCCATCAATACATAACGTTGATTGCGTTCATCAAGTAAATAAATAGAGCAAACATCCACTTTCATGGCCTCAGCAACCTGATTGACCATAATGTCTAACGATTCATGCAAACTCACGGACGCATTAATCTCTTGGACAATGCGTCTTAGAGTGTCGAGTTGCATGTTTGACATGGATGTATACTCCAGTATTTTTTTAGACTATGAATGTATTTATAACAGCACTTTTAATAAAAATCATTTGCTAGATAAATGATTTTTAGGGTAATTGTTGCACTGGCAACTGTGTACACAACTCCACCATGGCTTTACGGTAAACATCACGTTTGAAGTTCACCACTTGACCAAGAGGATACCAATAGCTAACCCACTGCCATTCATCGAATTCAGGCGGGTCGGCGAGGTTTAACTGAATGTTTTTTGCAGGCGCAGTTAACTTCAGTAAAAACCATTTCTGTTTCTGTCCGATACATACGGGGTCAGAGTCTGACCGAATATACCGATGTGGCAAACGATAACGCAGCCATCCTTTGGTTTGCGCAATAATCTGGACATGCTCGGGCAATAAGCCGATTTCTTCTCTCAGTTCTCGAAAAAGTGCCTGTTCAGGGGTTTCTCCAAACTGGATGCCTCCTTGTGGAAATTGCCAAGCATTGTGACCAATGCGCTTTGCCCATAAAACCTGTCCATCATCGTTTGCCAAAATGATCCCGACATTGGGTCGGAAACCTTCTGAGTCGATCATTTGGCTACCTAAATATTGTCTATATCGTTGACTTCGATCACGGGGACAAACACTTTTTTATGTCCAGCTCGAAAAGATCAAAGTAAAATGTTTAAATTGTTACGATCTTAACGAATTTCTATCGACTAGCGGAGATAGATTTACATTTTTTTTCTTAAATTTCAGTTTAAACGAGAATTTTCATGAAACTGGCGTTGTTTGATTTAGACCATACCTTATTAAATACCGATTCAGACCACTCGTGGGGTGAATTTTTAGTCAATGAAGGTTTGGTTGATCCGGTTCATCATCGTCAGATGAATGATAAATTTTATGAAGACTACAAAGCAGGGCAACTAGATCCATATGCTTATAATGAGTTTGTTTTCGGCTTTCTAACAAAGCATGACAATAACTACTTAACTGAGCTTCATCAGTTGTTTATGGAAAAAGTGATCCGTCCTCAAATGCGACCAAAAGGTTTTGATGCAATCAAAAAACATCAAGATTTAGGCCATACCATTGTAGGTATTACCGCAACAAGTGATTTTATTACTGCGCCGATTTTCCGTGAATTTGGAATTACTGAAATCTTAGCAACTAACGCCGAGGTTGCTGATGGTAAATATACAGGTAAAGTGGCGGGTTTAGCGTGTTATCAAAAGGGCAAACTTGCACGTCTTGAGGCATGGCTGGACGGTCGTAGCGTTTCTGAGTCTTGGGCTTATTCAGATTCAATTAATGACCGTTTTTTACTTGAATATGCAACGCATGCGATTGCAGTCAACCCTGATGATCGCCTTGAGAAACTGGCTCAAGAACACAACTGGGAAATTCAGGACTGGTCGATTTAATTTAAAGCAAGAGCTTCCTAGAAAAATGTAATATTCCGGAAGCTCTCTAATAAATTATTTAACTTTCTCTGTGGTAAGCCAAATATTTGAATCAGGATTTTGTTGATGCCAAAGCTTGAATTGAGCTCGCCATTGTTGAAAAGGAACCGATAAAGTAGGTCGAGGGTCATCACTTAAGCTATAAGCCATGCCTTCTACCAGCCATTTAGGTTTAGTTAGCATTGCTATATTTCCCCATTCTTCTGCTTGTCGATGATGAATAAGCTCATGAGTGATATAGAAATCTTTCCAGCCTCGCGGTGCAACCAATAACCCCAAATTACCAACCGCTTTAGCGGCTGCTTTTTCCATACCAAAGGTATTTGCACATTGTGGAGTTGAGCAAAAAACCATAGTGGGTTGTTGATGAAAAGCACCTACTTTATTTTGGGTCTCTTTTAATGCCTGATTATAAAGTGTCTTTGCAAGAGGCTGTGTCTTTGGATCATCTACACAGACTTGACCATCACAATGTAACAATGAAAGGTGATGGGCGAAAATAACACGTATCGGTTTAAACCAAATAAATGTAACTAGAACTAAGATAGCTAAAGTTATAAATATATATAAACCGATTTTAATTATCTTTGAATATTGATTCTTCACGCTCATGAATCTTAAGTGAAAAGTATAATGATAGTAGAGTAAAGGGTATATATTTGTAGTATTATTTCTAATCAATATATAAATTTATTAATTAAAATAGCATGACTAAAAATAAGCGCACTAAAAGTAAAGGTAGCAATGGTTTCTTTCAAGAATTTATAGATCAGCTCATTACCGCTATTTTTGGTGAGTTACTTATTTATATCATTGCTTTACTGTTTATGAGTGCACTTGGCGGAATTATTTTCGCTGCTATATGTTTCAGTTGGGGCGTTCTATTTTTACTACTACCTTTCGCGGCTTTGATTTATATCCTTGTTAAAAAATATAGCCATTAATACCGTTATTCTTGCATCATTTTAATCAACTCTTGCATGGCTCTAGATTGAGTACGTGCAGGATGCCATACCATACCTAGCTGACGGTTCATCTCGACATTTAAATCAAGCTGCTGCATATCTTGATTCAGCAGAGTTTTTGGTAAAACTGACCAACCTAAACCAATAGAAACCAACATACGAATTGACTCTAGTGGGTTATTGCTCATGGTAATTTTCGGTTTAAGGCCTTGTTTTTCAAACTCAGCCAAAGTGATTTGAGCTGTATAAGTCTGTGCGGCAGGTAGCAAACTTGGATATTCAATTAAATCTTGTAAGGTTAAATTCTTTTTTTGAGCCAATGGATGAAATGGAGCAGCTACAAAAACTAAAGGATCATTCCAGATCGTAATATAGTTAAGACGCTCATCACCTGAGGGCGGGAGTGTTAAAAATGCTAACTCTAAATCGCCAGCAAGTACCTGTTCGTGTGCTTGTTCGGAATCAACA
The DNA here is from genome assembly GCF_033599315.1 of Acinetobacter sp. OYA S30. Classification (NCBI taxonomy): domain Bacteria; kingdom Pseudomonadati; phylum Pseudomonadota; class Gammaproteobacteria; order Moraxellales; family Moraxellaceae; genus Acinetobacter; species Acinetobacter sp. OYA S30. The sequence goes on along the minus strand of NZ_JAWVAV010000001.1, from coordinate 178,177 downwards.
AAATGTACGTCTAGCGTGACTTGAGGAAACTGCTGAACAAAGTGTTTAAGCGGAGCAGGCAAGTGATGCAAACCGATGTGATGACTCGTCCCGATTTTTAAACGACCTTGTATTTGGGTTTGTTCATGACTTAGCGTGTGGTGAATATCTCGAAGTTCATTTAACCAGCTTTTAACTTTTGGTAATAATGAATGCGCAGCATGAGTTGCTTGAACCCCACGGCCTGCCGATTCAAATAACTTTACGCCAAAGTACTCTTCTAGGCTATGAATACGTTTGGTGACAGCAGGTTGGGTAATAAATAGTTGATCCGCAGCCACAGAGATCGAACCTGTTTCCATAACTTTTACAAAAGCTTCAAAGGCTGCAAGATTCATAATACAACTCTACTTGGAATAGAAAAATCGAGAGAGGCTAAAGTTGCCAAGCCAAAATCGTATCATGCTTGCAGCTCAACGTTCTATAAAGTTGTGATTTAGCGTATTAATCTTAATCTAAGCAGTCGTCTCGTTTTCGCTTAAAGCTGATATACGGCGGTCTTTTGCTGCCCATACTTTTTCATGAAAGAAAAATGCAAAAGCTTGTACTGTTGGTTCTAACATACTTAATGTTAAAGCCATCCAAATATTACCCGTTACAAAGTAGGCAACTAACATGGCTACCGTAATATGCATTATGTAGTAACTTAAGGTTTTCTTTAATGTACGTTGATTATTAACAACGAATTTTTGAATATTAGCCATAACCATTCTCTCTACCTGTATTTGATATTTTTAGTATAGAGATGAGAGTATAAGATTAAAAATGGATTATGCAAATGATAATCATTAACAAATCCGATTTATATATTTTGACCGATATTAAAACATTCAGGAATGATTCCTAAAAGTTTTCTAATTTATAAAAATGATAAATTAGATTTATGTAAAACTCTGGCTATAATCGAAGAAAGATTAGAATTACCCAGTCCAATGGAGCAAGACGACATGGCAGGCAAAACTTTATATGACAAATTGTGGGATGACCACGTAGTTACTCAGCGTGATGATGGTTCGTGCTTACTTTATATCGACCGTCATTTATTGCATGAAGTAACGAGTCCACAAGCATTTGAAGGTTTGCAACTTGCTGGTCGTCAACCATGGCGTTTAAGTGCAAACGTAGCTACCCCAGATCACAACGTTCCAACCTCTAAAAAAGAACGTGATCAGGGCATCGCTGGTATTGAAGATGATACATCTCGTATTCAGGTTCAGACCTTAGATGATAACTGTAAGGCATTTAATATCGTTGAATTCGGTATTAATGATATTCGCCAAGGTATTGTGCATGTTGTTGGTCCTGAACAAGGCTTAACTTTACCGGGTATGACTGTGGTGTGTGGTGACTCACATACAGCGACTCACGGTGCTTTCGGTTGCTTGGCACATGGTATTGGGACATCTGAGGTTGAACATGTATTAGCAACACAATGTTTGGTTCAGAAAAAATCTAAAAACATGTTAGTTCGCGTCGATGGCGTATTGGGTAAAGGTGTAACACCAAAAGATGTCGTGTTGGCCATTATCGGTAAAATTGGTACCGCTGGCGGTACGGGCTATGCAATCGAATTTGGTGGTCAGGTATTCCGTGATATGTCGATTGAAGGACGTATGACGGTATGTAACATGGCGATCGAAGCTGGTGCTCGTGTGGGTATGGTTGCTGTTGATGATAAAACCATTGAATACGTAAAAGGTCGTAGCTATGCACCAAAAGGTGAGCAATGGGATCAAGCAGTTGCTTACTGGAACACATTGCATTCAGACGATGATGCTGTGTTTGATGCAGTTGTTGAATTAAATGGTACAGAGATTGAACCACAAGTGTCTTGGGGTACTTCACCTGAGATGGTAATTCCTGTCTCGAAAGCTGTACCAACTTTAGAACAAGCGAAAGATGACGTACAACGCAATGACTGGACACGTGCTTATCAGTATATGGGCCTAAATGCAGGTCAGGCATTAGCTGATATTCAACTTGATCGTGTCTTTATCGGTTCTTGTACGAATTCACGTATTGAAGATATTCGTGCTGCTGCTGAAGTAGTTAAAGGTCGTAAAGTGGCACCTAGCATTAAGCAAGCCATGATTGTTCCGGGTTCTGGTTTAGTTAAACAACAGGCAGAAAAAGAAGGTTTGGATAAAATTTTCTTGGAAGCTGGCTTTGAATGGCGTGAGCCGGGTTGCTCAATGTGCTTGGCAATGAATGCAGACAAGTTACAACCGGGTGAGCATTGTGCATCAACCTCGAACCGTAACTTTGAAGGTCGTCAGGGTAATGGTGGTCGTACTCACTTGGTCAGTCCGGCAATGGCAGCAGCGGCTGCGATTGCAGGTCATTTTGTTGACGTTCGTTCATTTTAATTCGGTCTGGAGCAAACCATGAAAGCTTACACAGTTGAACAAGGTATCGTTGCACCATTAGATCGTGCCAATGTTGATACAGATTTAATTATTCCAAAACAGTTTTTAAAGTCGATTAAACGTACAGGTTTTGGCGACAACTTATTTGATGAACTTCGTTATTTAGACGAAGGCTATCCGGGACAAGATAACTCGGTACGTCCAAAAAATCCGGATTTCGTTTTAAATCAGCCTCGCTATCAAGGTGCAACCGTTTTAATTGCTCGTACTAACTTTGGTTGTGGTTCAAGTCGTGAGCATGCACCTTGGGCATTAAACGAATATGGTTTCCGTACCGTTATTGCGCCAAGCTTTGCTGATATTTTCTTTAATAACTGTTTTAAAAACGGAATGTTGCCAGTCATTTTGCCTGAAGACATTGTTGATCAGTTATTTAAGGAATGTGCTGCGCAAGAAGGATATCAATTAACAATTGATTTGGCTGCGCAAGAAGTTCGTACACCAACTGGCGAAGCATTTAAATTCGAAGTAGATCCATTTCGTAAGCATTGCTTGTTAAATGGTTTGGATGATATTGGTTTGACACTTCAAAATGCGGATGCAATTCGCGCTTATGAAGAAAAAACCAAACAGGTTCGTCCTTGGGTATTCCAAGAGATAAATTAACCTTTCGGTACATTTTAAACATAGTCATGGCGTCGTGTTCAAACTCTTGCTAACATGCTAAAGCATAACAACAGCTTAAAATTATGCACTAGATGAGGATTGGGCTTGAACAATGAAGAGGAACGTTACTCATAGCTTTTTGTTGAGCCTGTGCGCGATAACACTAAGTGCTTGTCAGAGCACTTACAATGTAGTGGATACTGTTCGTATTAAGCAGGCTGAACAAGAAAATTTGGGGCAGAATGCAGCAATATATTGTTCGGGCGCAAAAAGTTGCGAATTTGAACGGCTAAATGATATTACTGTTGTTGATGCACAGACACGTCGTATTAGTAATCAGGCAATTCATCAAGGAATTGTGAGATTAAATGGTTCGGTGTTAAGTCAAAGCAATAGTTTGTATCTATCTGTGCCTGCCAAACAATATGAAGTGGTGATTCGTTACTATCCGATTTCTCCAGATCGGGCTGAAACGATTCATGTTATTCACCAATTCAAAGCTAACCATCGCTATATGTTTAAAATGTACCGAGACAAATCTAACCGTTCGGGTAGTTTGCTGAATGTTTCTGTACCAGATCCATTATGTGTTGACTTAGAGCAGGATGGGCGGGTAATTCGCCGTTTTTGTCGACCATTTGATGTCACCACAGGACTAGGTGAATTTCTCGAACAGAAAAAACTAACACCACGGCAGTCATAACGCTGTCTTGTCTTTGAAAATGGAAAACTTCATGTCTAAACAGATTTTAATTTTGGCTGGCGATGGGATTGGTCCTGAAATTGTTGGGGCAGCAGAAAAAGTATTAAATAAAGTAAATGAAAAATTTAATTTGTCGTTGACTTGGGAACATGGCTTGTTAGGTGGTGCAGCGATTGATGCTCATGGAGAGCCGTATCCAGCCGTAACTAGCGAGCAAGCAAAGAAGGCTGATGCCATTTTATTAGGTGCTGTTGGCGGACCAAAGTGGGACACTATTGAACGTTCTATCCGTCCTGAACGTGGTCTTTTAAAAATTCGTAGTGAACTTAACTTATTTGCTAATTTGCGCCCAGCGATCTTATATCCACAATTAGCCGATGCTTCTAGCTTAAAACCTGAGATAGTTGCTGGTTTAGATATTTTGATCGTTCGTGAATTAACTGGTGGTATCTATTTTGGTCAACCACGTGGTATTCGTGAACTCGAAAATGGTGAAAAACAGGGCTATAACACTGACGTTTATTCTGAAAGCGAAATTAAGCGTATTGCAAAAGTTGCTTTTGAACTTGCAGGATTACGTGGCGGTAAAGTGTGTTCTGTAGATAAAGCCAATGTTTTAGAAGTAACAGAGCTTTGGAAGCAAACGGTCACAGATTTACAGCAAGCCAATTATCCAAATATTCAGCTTTCACATATGTATGTGGACAATGCTGCCATGCAGCTTGTACGTGCGCCTAAACAGTTTGATGTAATCGTGACAGGTAACTTGTTTGGCGATATCTTGTCTGATGAAGCAGCAATGCTTACCGGCTCAATTGGTATGTTGCCATCGGCTTCTTTAGATGAAAATGGCAAAGGCATGTATGAACCTTGTCATGGTTCAGCGCCTGATATTGCAGGGCAAAACGTTGCAAACCCGTTGGCAACCATTCTTTCAGTTGCGATGATGCTTCGTTATACCTTCCGTGAAGAAGCTGCTGCTAAAGCAATTGAAGATGCAGTAGGGCAAGTACTTGATCAAGGTTTACGTACAGCCGATATTATGTCTGAAGGCATGACTAAAGTTGGTACAGCCGAGATGGGTGAAGCAGTTGTTGCTGCTCTTGCTTAATCGCTAGTTTGCTAAAAAACGCAGCTTAAAGCTGCGTTTTTTTATGGTTGTGTTTAGCAAGCTTTACCTTCGTATTGAATAGATTCGGCAATGTCATTTTTGAGCTTAAAAATAACCTTGCAATTAAAGTTAATATCATAAGAGTTGCCGCTCAAATTACCTGATTGTATGGGAACAGAACCACCTCTCATATCTACATTACTTACCATCGGAATTGGGATGCTTAAGGGCCGTAAAATCGTATAAATAAGTTGATCAGAAGTTTTTTGTGGTGTGCGGGCGACTTGAAAGCCAAGACTTCGTAAGTTGAGATCTTGCTGAATCGTTGTAGATGATTTGCCTATAAAATTTTTTAAATATTCTTGCAAATCTACAGATTGGCGTGGATGACTAGCACAGCCATTAATATTAAATAGCATGAATGAAAGCAAACTCATTTGACATAAGGTAGATATATTCATTTTTTCTCTATATAGAATTATATTTATCATTAAAGAACAATAGGTTGGATTTGCTAACTTGTAAAGTAAAAAAGCAAGATTATGATAAATAGAAGGTGAGTTTGCCTTTAGACTTACTCTTATATTTACAGACTAATAATAATTGCCCAAAACTTAAGGAAGAAGAGTATGAAAAAAATAGTTTTTGCCTTTTTGTGTTTCGGAATAACCACGGTCTATGCTGATAACTGTGATAGTGCTCGTAATACTTATGATGATATTTACTGTACCAATAAAATCTATGCGAGTGCTGATGCAGACCTGAATAAGAATTATCAGGCATTAAGAGCGAAATTAAATACAGCACAAAGAAATACGCTTAAGAAGTCGCAGCTTGCTTGGATACGCCAACGTGATGCTGAATGTACAGATTCTAATAGAAATAGCGTAGACGTGCAGTGTCGTTTACAGACAACGCAAGAAAGAAACCATTGGCTGCAAGAAAGATTGCGTGAATGCCAAACGGTGGGATGTAAAACCAGTCGATTAAGTGAATAAAAAACGCAATAAAAAAGCCACATGATGAAGTGGCTTTTTTGCATTCACTAATTAGCGAGCACGGTACGTAATACGACCTTTGGTTAAGTCATATGGAGTCATTTCGACTTTCACACTGTCGCCAGTAAGAATACGAATATAGTGTTTACGCATTTTACCAGAAATGTGTGCAATAACTTCGTGACCGTTTTCAAGACGTACACGGAACATCGTATTAGGAAGCGTTTCGGTGACAACGCCTTCGAACTCAATGAGTTCCTCTTTATTGGCCATAGCCTACCTGATGATCAAATTGGAAAGGCGCAAATTATAGTCAATTTATTTAAAAAAAACAAGATAGACATCTTCTCGTGAAAGCATCTGGTTAAAGTATGACTAATAAAAAAGATGTAATTTTTTTCACAAAAGAACTCTAATTCTGTTGTCAGTTTGGTCAATCAACGCTAATCTAAAATCATAGTTATTAGGGACTGTTCATGCATAAAGAGTCAACAGCTCCTAAGTATCAATGAAGTATCTACATGGAAGGGCACTGCGTGGGTCAGCTAACAGATGCATCAGTTGTATTACGTTTTGGCTATCAAGCAATTCGTCGTGCAGGATTGCCAACAGAAGAAATATTAACTAAAGCGGGAGTCGCTTTAAATCAGGTCGATACAAACGCACGTACTCCGTTAAGTGCGCAGTATGCCTTTTGGACTGCTGCTCAGGAAGTCAGTAAAGATCCAGACATCGGTTTGCATTTAGGTGAGCATTTACCTTTGTACCGTGGTCAGGTGATTGAACATTTATTTATTAGTAGTGAAACTTTTGGTGAAGGGCTTAAGCGAGCTTTGGCTTACCAGCGACTCATTAGTGATGCTTTTGATGCAAAACTGGTGGTTGAAGATGGACGCTGCTATTTGACCAATGGTGAGCAGGTAGGGGCAGACAACCTTGTTAATCGTCATTTTTCAGAATGTGCGATTTCAGGTGTGCTCAGATTCTTCAAATTTATTACCGAAGGCCAGTTTCATCCGATCTTCATTGATTTTAATTTCAGTGAAGGTGCTTCTGAAGATGAATACTTCCGTGTCTATGGCTGTCCGGTAAGCTTAGGTCAGAAAGAAACACGGCTATATTTTGACCCTGCCATTTTAGATTTTCAGCTTTGGCAGGCAGAGCCTGAATTACTTCAATTGCATGAACAATTGGCAATTGAAAAGTTACAAGAACTTGCCCGTTATGATTTAGTGGGTGAGGTTCGTCGTGCGATTGGTTCGACACTTGAAAGTGGAGAAACGACGCTAGAAACCGTAGCGGCACAATTAAATATTACGCCGCGTCGTTTACGGACGCAGTTAAGTGAAGCAAATACCAGCTTCCAGCAAATACTTTCTGACTACCGTTGTCGTTTAGCTAAAAAACTTTTAGCAAATACTAATGAAAGTGTTGAGCGTATTGTGTATTTAACTGGTTTTTCTGAACCGAGTACATTCTACCGCGCGTTTAAGCGCTGGACTAACGAAACACCGGTTGAGTACCGTAAGCGTAAGCAACACCGTTAGAACTAAAAATTGGTTAAGCCTACTCAGGTAGGTTTAACCAATGTGGCCCGAGTGGTGGTTGTGGTAAGTCAAACTGCTCGGGATAATAACATTGAATAAAATAGAGACCATCAGGTGGAGCGGTAATTCCTGCTGCCTTACGATCTTCGGCTGCGAACATTGTATCAATATGGTCGATTTCATACATGCCTTGCCCAATTTCAAGTAAGCAACCCATAATATTTCGAACCATATGATGTAAAAAGCCATCAGCTTGAATATCTAAAACCAAATAACGTCCATGTTCAAACAAACGGCAATGCTTTACATGTCGTACAGGTTGATTTGACTGGCAGGCTGCTGCACGGAAGGTTTCAAAGTTATGCGTACCTTCAAATTTGCTGGCAGCTTTAATCATTTTTTGCACGTCTAATTTTTGATAAATATGCGTGACTTGTTTATGTAAAAGTGCAGGGCGATGTGGAGCGTTATATACAACATAGCGGTAGCGACGAGCAGTGGCTTTAAAACGTGCATGGAACTCTTCATCCATCTGTTTAATCCACTGAATTGAAATATCCTTAGGAAGTTGGCTATTTGCTCCCATGATCCATCCACGCTCTGGACGAATCGCATTAGTGTCAAAATGAGCCACCATATTTGTTGCATGTACTCCTGCATCTGTTCGACCAGCACCGTGAAGTGTGATTGGTTCATCAGCGATTTTGCTGAGTACACGCTCTATAGTTTCCTGAACGCTGGCAACGCCTGGCTGTTGTGTTTGCCAACCTCGATATTGAATACCACTAAATTCAATACCGACCGCATAACGTTGCATGGCTTCACCTCTATTTAATGCAGATTTTCATTCCAATGGTTCAACCATTGTTCTGGGGTTGGGTATTTTAAATAGATTTGAAGTGCTTTTGCATAGAGATCTGCATGGCTATGGGCATCATTAATGACAATTTTTGCAGTTTTGGCCCAAGCACTAATTGCATAACGTTGGTCAATACCCCCAAAAGTGACTTGTGTCGCCAAAATTGGTACACATCCCCGAGAATAGAGTTCGTCTAATGTTGCCAAAAATTCATCGTTTACGGCGATATTACCTGTACCGAAACCTTGCAACACTAAAAAGTGTGGTGGGGCAGGCAGTAAATGACGTAATTGTTGTACTAAATGCTGTGTTGCAATCGGTCGCATCATCCAGTTTAAAATCTGAAAGGAAGCAGCTTTTTCAATTTGAGCATCTTGTACGATCAATTCATTTTGCTGAGGCGTAAACTCAACGTTACTACTTAACCCTGAAAATGCATCAAGTTCAGTGGTATGCGTTTTTAATGCAGTTTGTGCGTGAAATACTTGATGGTGGAATGCGAGATAAGCACCAACCGGAAGTGCGATAACCTGCTCTAATGCAAGATATAAGTTTTCGATTGCATCAGTAAATTCACGGGTGTTATCACCTTGAATATTGAGTAACGGGTATTGGCTACCAGTAATCACAATATGACAGCTTTGCCCTAAAAAGCGGGCTAAAGTCGCAGCTGCATAACTGAGCGTATCTGTACCATGAATGACAACAAAATGCTGATAGCCTTCTAGTTGTAGTTGTTGTATGCGTTGAATTAGGCGTAACCAGTCAGGTGCTGTACATGCACTGCTATCGACAATATTGGGCGCAGCAAAGCAATCAACTGTTAAGTGTGGGGGAATCACTTTCTCAAGTTGAGGTAGGAATTGGTCATAAGGCATAGGAGCTAAAGGTTCACCAATGCAACCAAAAGTACCACCCATATAAAATAAAGCTATTTTTTTCATCTTTTTGCAGGCATAAAAAAGCAGTCATCTCTGACTGCTTATGGTAAATCGAACAGTTCTAAGAAGCTATGCGATTAAGTAGGTTTTTCGCATGTTGTTGTTGTTCTGTGTTGAATTTTTGCTCATCACTCTGTAGTAAATTACGCGCTGCTTGGTTCGCTCCAAACTTAATGTATTGTTCAGCCAATTTTAAATCGAGTTCATTTTCATTTATTTGTTTTAATTCTGGAAAAGCTTCTAAAAGCGGATCCTCTATTTGGGTTTGAGTAGCTGCTTCATTTACTACATCTATATGGCTTTGAGTTTCAAGCTCTGGCGCTGGAACTAAGGCAGGCTCATCTAACGAAAACTTAAGAGGTGCGATAGAAGCCGCTTCTAATTGGGTTTGTTCTACGAGTTTAATTTCATCTAATGATGGAGCTTGTTCAACAGATTTCGTCTCTGAACTTGAAGGATTTAAGTCAAGGTGAAAATCTAATGCATTGATGCTATTTTCTTGGTCTGCTTTTACCTCTACTGCTTGAGATTTTTCCTCAGTTTCATGCAGAGGTGCCAAGTCAAAAGAAAACTCTAAATCGGCCAGCTCATTTGTTTCTTGAGTGGATGATAACTCAGGTTGTTGTGCCGGTTGGTTGGTATTTTCCGTAGCCGAAGTCTGTTCGAATGAAAAGTTAAACTCTAAAGGTTCAATTTCAACAGCAGGTTCTTGTTTTACAGGCGTATAGTCTTTCTGTAGGTCATCAAAAGAAGCCTCGGAAGAACTTGTTGTTAATTCATCGAACTGAGCCGTTGTATCTGTGTTTTTCGGTTCTTCATATGTTTGAGCTTGAGGGAAATCAATAGCATCAGGTTGTCTGGATGATTCATATTCTTTTTGTCGAGTTTCTGCTTGAGCTGCTATTTCATTTAAACCTAAGCTACGAATATGGCTAATCAACTGTTGAATTGCAAATTCATCTTTCTGAGCAATATGAATTTCAAGAAGTAATAAATACAGTTCATGTTGAGTATTATCTTTTTTTAGCGCCTGATTGACTTGAGCTTCAGCTGCTGAAAACTGTTTTTCTTGAATGAGCTGTTGAATATTGTGTCGCAAAGCTTCAGGTACAGGATTGCTTTGAGGGATAGCAGGAGTATTTTCCTCAATGACCTTGGTTTTTGTTTTTTCACGCGAACTTTTGCTTGATTTAGCACTCGTTTTTTTGCCGGATTTTCTATTTATATTTTTTGGGGAAGTGGCCTCTTGTTTTTGACTATTCTCGCGTTTTTTTAAAATAACGGCGACCACGAGTAATATGATAAACGGAATCACATATAACATTACTTTCCCCTTAAAAAATAAATATTTGCAATATAAAGCGTGCTAACTCTGGTTTTAACTTAATGTTTTTGCTTGTGAGTTTGTTGCTGTGCCTGTAATTGCTGTTGTAACTCTGCCAAACGCGCATTCAAGAGTTGAATACGTTGGTCTTTTAAACTTAAAGTTTGATTTAGTTTGGTTACATTCCTTTGTAATGTAACGGTTTTTTTGCGAGTTGTCATAACTTTTACTGCTAACTCAGTATTGTTTTGACTTTGTTGTGTGCTCTTTTTTGCACTTCCATGAGCAGAATTTGGGCTGTTCTCTGCCACAATGCTCATTTCAGCTTGTTGTAAACGATATTTAGCTCTGCCAGAAGAGGGTTTTGCCAAGTGAGCTTCACTCGATTTAGGTTTTAAATGGGAAGCTTTAGTTGTATTTGTTGTTAAGTTTAGCGAACTTCCCTGACGTAAACGGTTTACATCGCCTTGAATAAAAGCATGTCGATTTTGAGCTTGGATATCTCGCATGACTTTAGCTACAGGTTGTTTAGTTTGTGCTGCAATACAATTGGCAATACTCCATAAAGACTCGTTACGTTGTACGACATATTTACCTGTAGGTGCCGGGCCTTTATAAGTGCTAATTTTTTGCTTTTTCGACGCATTTTTACTTAATACATTTTTTTGTTGAGCAGTTTTAGGTTGCGCTGCTTTTTTGACGGTAGTTGTTTGATTGCCACCACTTGATTTGAGTGAAGTCGAGGGTTGTTTCTCTACAGCCGATGATTCGGTATTCATTGTAGCTATAGTTGGCTGAGGTGTTTGAGTCGAAGGTTTTTCGGTAAAAGGAGCCACAGGAGCAGGGCTAGAACTATTCAAAGCTGGAGCAGTACCAGTGCTAATATTTAGATTATATTCATTACCTGTGGTTTCAGCCACGTTTGATGTATTTTCAGTAGGTGTGTACTGAGTACTTTCAGGTAAATTTAGTGCGATATCTTTTTCATTTACGATAAATTGCGGTGAAAGTGGACTTTCGTTAATGGCGGCTTTTTTTATAGGCGATGGCTTTAAAACGGTTTTAATATGTTGAAGACGGGTTGCGTTACCTTCACTGACTTTTACGACAATATTCAGTTCAGGATCGATAATAGGACGCGATGAGGTAATCACAATAACGCCAGAACCCTGACCATTTTGGCGTGTATAAAAGTTTAGGTTACCCGGAGGTTGATGAGTTACTCCCAAACCATTGAGATCATCTTGAGTGGCCAAACTGACTTGCAATGGGGTATTAGGATCTGCTTGCTGAAAATTCATTTCTGCATAAAGTAATTCCCCAGGTGCAGATTGAATTTGAATAGGATCTAATGTAATCGCATAAATAGAAGGCGAAGACATAATGGTGAAAATGGCAATTTTTAATTTGTTATATGCAGTCATCTCAATCCATGACCTGATCAGTCGTAAAGTCGTTCAAAATTATACAATAATGGAATGTAAATAAATTGTTAATTTTTTACAAACCAGTTACGAAAAAGCCGATCAAATGTGATCGGCTTTTTATTTTGACTGAATAATTCAGATCAAATTATGAGCTTTTGTATTCTACTAAAATACGTAACATACGACGTAGAGGCTCAGCAGCACCCCAAAGTAACTGATCGCCTACTGTGAATGCGCCGAGGTACTCTTTACCCATATTGAGTTTACGTAAACGACCTACAGGTACAGTTAGGGTACCAGTTACAGCAACAGGTGTAAGATCAGTCATTGATGCTTCACGTGTATTTGGTACAACTTTAGCCCACTGGTTTGAGTTACGAATCATATCTTCGATCTCATCAAGCGGAACATCTTTTTTCAATTTGATGGTTAATGCTTGAGAGTGGCAACGCATTGCACCGATACGAACACAGTGACCATCGATAGGAACGATTTGAGAGTTACCTAAGATCTTGTTGGTCTCAACTTGTCCTTTCCACTCTTCTTTTGACTGACCGCTTTCAAGCTGTTTATCAATGTAAGGAATTAATGAACCAGCAAGTGGCACACCAAAGTTCGCAGAAGGGAAACCTTCACCGCGTTGTAACTCGGCAACTTGACGGTCAATATCAAGAATTGCAGATTTAGGATCATCTAACAAAGTCTTGGTATTGTTATATAAATAACCCATACCTGTTAACAACTCACGCATGTTTTGTGCGCCAGCGCCTGATGCCGCTTGATAAGTCATTGCAGTCATCCACTCAACCAAATTATTTTGGAAAAGTGCGCCAACACCCATCAACATGAGTGATACTGTACAGTTACCACCAACGAAAGTTTTAGTGCCTTTCGCTAAACCGTCTTTAATTACATTAAGGTTAACCGGATCAAGAACGATGATTGCATCATCAGTCATACGTAAAGTAGATGCCGCATCAATCCAGTAGCCATCCCAACCAGTTGCTTTTAACTTTGGGAAAACTTCAGACGTGTAGTCACCACCTTGACAGGTAATAATGACATCCATTTGCTTCAGACTGGTAATGTCTGTAGCTTCCATAAGTGCTGGGGCAGTCTTACCACCAAATGAAGGAGCTTCACCACCTGCATTACTGGTAGAGAAGTAGAATGGCTCAATATGAGCAAAATCATTCTCTTCAACCATACGTTGCATAAGGACGGAACCGACCATCCCGCGCCAACCGACCAGACCTACTTTCATGTCATTTTGCCTCGGTGCGTTAAAATTGTTAAAGGGGGAGTTGAGTGTATCAAAAGTGCTCACAACTGCAAGCGTTACAGAATCAAAACAGCAATTTTATTGAGTAGAATATCTTGTTTATGTTACATACAAAATTGATAAAGATGACAAAAACATTAAAAAACAAATCATCTTAAAAGAGTAATTTCAATGATTTATATCGAAGTACTGGCAGTAGTGGTGATTTGGTTAAGCTTCTGGTCACTTATTCCTCGTGATGAGTGGTGGTTTCGAGGTGCAGATTTTCCAAGATTACAAATTCTGTTTATTGGCTTAATTGCTTTAATTGGTATGTTGTTTTGGCCGACCGAATGGGACGTATGGCGTGAGCTTTTGCTTGCGGTACTCATCGCAGCGATTGCCTACCAACTTAAAATGGTTTTACCGTATACGCTGTTTTGGAAAAAACAGGTTAAAAAGGTCAAACAGCATCAGCTAGATCCTAAAAAACAGATTTCACTGATAGTTTCTAATGTGCTCACCCCGAATGATAAATATCATTTATTACTTGAGCATGTACGGACGTTAAAACCTGATTTATTGCTTACTTTAGAGAGCGATACAACTTGGGAAAATGCTTTAAAAGAGATCGAGAAAGATTATCCATACCGTGTGCCCGTACCATTAGATAATTTATACGGGATGCATTTATATAGCCGGTTACCGCTTAAAAATACTGAGGTTAAATTCATTTTAAGTAATGAAATTCCTTCTATTCATACCACGGTAATTTTGCGATCTGGCATGCCTGTTCAGCTCTACTGTTTACATCCTAAGCCACCTAGCCCAACTGAAGCAAAAGATTCAACACTGCGTGACGCTGAGCTTTTAATTGTCGGAGATCAAATTAAAGATCTTAATGAAAGTTGTATTGTGATGGGGGATTTAAACGACGTAGCGTGGTCACGAACAACCCGTTTATTTCAACGTATTAGTGGGCTACTCGATCCACGAGTGGGGCGGCATTTTATTAATACTTTTCATGCGGACTATCCTTTATTGCGCTGGTCACTTGACCATATCTTTCATAGTACAGACTTCGGTTTAGTAAAAATGCAGCGTTTATCTCATATTGGATCAGACCATTTTCCTGTCTATGTCGTTTTACAAACAGGTCGAATATTTGAAGAAATTCACGAGGAACTAGAACAAACTCAAGCCGATGAAGAAGAAGCTCAAGCCGCGATACAAGAAGGTATTGCTAAAGCTGAAAAAGAAGAAAAAATCGTGACTGATGAAATTGCACAGCCTTATAAAGAGAAAAATATATAAAGTGAGTTGTAAGCAATAACGTACAAAGATTTGAGTCTAGGTCCAATAGGCAGGCAGAGTTAAAACCCGTATTCTACATTCATCGGCACACGGAAGCGGGAATGGATAATCCCAAGTAAGGATGCACTAAGCTGATATGGAACGACATCACGGATAAGATGTTAGAACGGAAGCGATAAAAAGAATTATATACCCTGAAAGCACAACCTCATTTACCCGAGTTTTGCAGGACGCAGAACTCGGGTTGATATTTTATAGATATATCATTTAATTCGTTGTAAATAAAACCAATATTTTTAAGGTATTCTTAATTTTAAAATCTACTTAATTATAAGTAATCGTCCATAAATTTTTTTATATATCTGAGCAATTTTTAATGAAAATAGATACAAAAAAATTTTTTGTTAAGTTTTTGTTTTTATAGATTATTGATGGATAAATCTAGGCTTTGACCTATTTAGATATAAATTGGACTTGTTTAATTGGCAAATCTCAATAGAATGTGCCGATCGTTGACATGTTGGATCGTCAACAGGCATTGTTGTTTACTTCGCCGGATCGGCGGGTTGTGATTTGCTTGTGCATTTAAATTTCTGTTTGGAAATTCGTGTACATATTGAGGTTTCACTCTAAAGTAGTGGTCTTCTCCCTCTCATATTTGATACTTTGCGGTGCATAAGGATTGTCTTATGAAGAATTTTAAATTTAGCCTTGCATGGCAAATTTTAATTGCTTTAATCCTAGGGATAGTTGTCGGGGCTGTTTTACATAACCAGCCTGAAATCAAAGATAGTATTGTAAATAACGTTCTTACTCCATTAGGTAAGATCTTTATTAGCCTGATTAAAATGATTGTAATCCCAATCGTTTTCTCTACATTGATTTTAGGTATTGCTGGTGTTGGCAGTACAAAAAGTCTAGGGCGTCTTGGTTTTAAAACCATTCTCTATTTCGAAATTATTACTACTATTGCTATTTTGGTTGGCTTGTTTGCAGCGAATATCTTCCATCCAGGTTCAGGCATTGATATGTCTCAACTGGTACAAACTGATATTTCTCAATATAAGCATACAACTGAAGAAGTACAGTCACAGTCTAATGGTATTATCCAGACGATATTATCGCTTATCCCAACGAACATTATTAGTTCAATGGCGCATGGCGAAATGTTGCCAGTGATTTTCTTTGCTGTGCTATTTGGTATTGGTTTATCTTCATTACCAGCAACAACAAAAGACCCATTATTAAATGTATTTCATGCTGTATCGGAAACAATGTTCCGTGTAACACACATCATCATGAAATATGCGCCAGTGGGTGTATTTGGCTTAATCGCTGTAACTGTTGCAAACTTCGGTTTTGCTTCGCTTATTCCATTGGGTAAATTGGTTGTATTGGTTTATGGTGCAATCTTATTCTTTGCTTTAGTGGTTTTAGGTATTACTGCAAAAATGTTCAGCATCAATATCTTTACTTTGTTTAAGATTTTGAAAGACGAATTAATTTTGGCGTATTCGACTGCAAGTTCGGAAACAGTTTTACCGCGTATTATGCAAAAAATGGAAGCTTATGGTGCGCCAAAAGCGATTTCTAGTTTTGTAATTCCAACTGGTTATTCATTTAACCTTGACGGTTCTACGCTTTACCAAAGTATCGCAGCAATCTTTATTGCACAGCTTTACGGTATTGAAATGTCAATCAGCCAACAAGTGATTTTAGTTGTAACGTTAATGATTACTTCTAAAGGTATTGCAGGTGTTCCTGGGGTATCATTTGTTGTGTTATTGGCAACATTGGGTAGTGTTGGTATTCCTGTAGAAGGCTTAGCATTTATTGCTGGTGTTGACCGTATCATGGATATGGCTCGTACTGCGTTGAACGTTGTAGGTAACGCGCTTGCTGTACTTGTAATCAGTAAATGGGAAAAACAATACGACTATGAAAAAGCTGCTGCTTATGAAGCATCTCTTAAGTAAGAGAGAAATTTTTTAGTCGAAAAAAACCCGCGAACATCGCGGGTTTTTTATTGGGTTATTTCAATACACTTTGATATAGCTCAAGGGTTTGGTCACACATATCTTTTAAACTAAACATTGTCACAGGAGCGACTGTTTGCGGTTGTTCAATATGATGCTTTACTATTTCTACTAAAGCTTTTTCATTTTCTGCTTCAACAAGACCTTGCGGGTACACATGAGATAAAATCTCGGCAACACCTCCACGGTTCCAGCCAATGACCGGCGTGCCTACCGAAAGGGCTTCTAATGCTGTTCTACCGAATGTTTCTGCTTGATTGGATAGAGAGAGTACTATATCGCTAAAAGCGAGCCATTCGCGTATATCTGAGCGATGTCCTACAAAGGTAATTTTATCTGCAAGTCCTTTGCTTTGAATGGTGTTTTGCAACTCACTTAAATAGGCTTGTTTTTTTACATCAGCCCCACCCACAACAACAGCATGCAGTTGAGGATATTGCGAATGAAGTTGCTGCATCAGTTCAATTAAACTTTCATGTCCTTTTAAACGAGTAATACGGCCAGGTAGGCAAAGTAAAAATTTATTCTCGAGTTCGGGAAAGTCGTTAAAAACTTGGTTAAACCACTGTGCTGAAGGTTGGTAGTTATGCGGAAAAGCAGCAGGGTCAATGCCTCGATAAATACGGACAATATCTTGTGGTGGACAGTTTTTATAATGGTCTGTGATGTATTTAACTACGCTGTCAGAAACAGCGATCACTTTTTCTGCCTGAGTCATGATCGCACTATAACGATTAACTGAATAGAAACCATGTACCGTGCTAATGAGGTGAGGGCGTTTATTCGCTGGTATTTTTCTTAAAGCGAAGTGGGTTAGCCACGCAGGTACGCGAGAGCGCACATGTACAATGTCTGGTTGGTGCTCTTCAATCAGCTGACGTAATGGACGGATTTGCCACAAGCTTGACAATGATTTTTTATGGATAGGCAGCGTTAAATGAGTAGAACCCTCAGCTTCAAGTTGGGACACTAGTCGGCCGCCATTTGAAACAACCAAAGATTGATGGCCTTGTGCGACCAGTGCACGTGCAATTTCCAGTGTGCCGCGTTCTACGCCACCGCTATTAAGTTCTGGGAGAAGTTGCATCACTTTCATTGTTTTTTGCCTTATACGTTCATAAAAGATGGATCATCCATAGATACATCATCTCAAACTAAATCATTATCCGGAGTTTACTATCGTGATAGCGACATGGATGTCGCTGTTGCGTTGTGTTACAAGGATGTAACATCACCGGAACAAAGGATTTTTGCTTACTTTTCATCCCTAAAAAGTAAGGTCTGCCTATCCGAAAGTATTTGAATATCACTTTAAATCGAAGCTGTGCCTATTACTAATCTAAAATTATTACAGCCTTATCTTAATAAATCTCTTCATATCCTTCAGGACGTGTTTTAAAACGACGGTGAAACCACATATATTGAGTTGGTGCGATACGAAGTTGGTTCTCAATAATCTTATTCACACGCGTTGCATCATCGACTTCATCTTCACTTGGCATATTGTCAACCGCTGGTTCAATCAAGATATGATATTTAGGGTCTTGTACATCGCCATGACGATAAAAATATAAAGGCACAGCAACCGCTTTCGAGATTTTTAATAAACGACGGTGAGCGGTTACAGTGGCAGCTGGGACTCCAAAAAATGGTGCCATAACACCTTGTTTAAGCCCAAAGTCTTGATCGGGACTATACCAAATTGCATCACCCTCTTTAAGATGACGAATCAAACCACGCATGTCATCATGATCAATTTGTGCTTTATAAATTGTGCCGCGGCAACGATAAATTAGCATATCGAGGAGGGGGTTGTTTTGAGGGCGATACACAACATCCGGCTCGAAATATTGGGCGCATACATAACCACCTGCATCGAGTAAAGTACTATGTGTACCAAGCAATAAAACACCTTTGCCTTGAGCTTGTGCATTGGTAATGTGTTCTAAGCCTTCAATAGTGACGCGGTTTTTAAACCAGTAAGGTTTATACCATGCGTTTAAGGTCTCAAAAATACCAAGCATCATATCTACAAAAACTTGTTTTGCTTGTTGCTGTACTTTTTCAGGTGACCATTCAGGGAAACAAACTTCTAAATTACGAATTGTGGTTTTACGACGAGACTTTAAATATTTCCAAGCAAGGTTTGCCAATCCATGAGCTAAGCGCCATTGAATTGCCCACGGTAAAATAGCCAAAAGCATCAGGAAAGTAATCGCAATCCACACACCCCAATATTTAGGCAACAAAAAGGACCATTGAAACTCACCGGGCGTATAAGGCTGCTTTTGGCTCATAACGATATAAAGAATTTAAAAAGTTAAAACTGCCAAAAGTGTATCACGAACTGAATTTATCGTCGTAATACACAGGAGTAAATTGAAGGTTTAGACGCGATAAAGAAAAATAAAGCGGGTTATCGGCGGTGTTCTAGAAGAATACGAACCGCAAGGCCAGCTAATACTGTACCCATGACCCAGCGTTGAATGCTTGCCCAAAGTGGTTTTTTCTGTAGAAAAAGAGCAATGCTACCAGCAGAAAATACAATCAGCGCATTTACTGAAACGCTTACAAAAATTTGTATAGTCCCGAGTTGGATAGACTGCGCTAAAATACTGCCTTGTTGTGGGTGAATAAACTGAGGTAATAAAGATAAATACATAATCGCAATTTTAGGATTAAGTAAATTAGTCAAAAAGCCCATTAAAAATAACTTTAATGGTGAGTCAACCGCTAAATCTTTAACATTAAAAATAGGTGCGGCATTGGGGCGTAAAGCTTTCCATGCTAACCAAAGTAAGTACATCGCACCGGCAATACGAATAGTGTCATATGCATAAGGTACTGCAACAACAAGTGCTGTAATCCCGAAAGATGCGCAAAGCATGTAAAATACAAAACCAACGGCAACGCCACCGAGAGAAATAAATCCTGCGATTTTGCCCTGACTAATGGAACAAGAGATAAGATAAATCATGTTTGGGCCAGGGGTGAGTACCATTGCCAGACAAATTAATCCAAATGCCAAAATTTGAGAGAGATCTAGCATGGAAATATCCTTAAATATTATTATACTGATAGGTATAACATAATTATTTTTATAAATCTTATTTGAAAAAATATCTTAAATTATATTTAAAAAAGCCTCCTAATCTAGGAGGCTTTTTAAATTAATCAGCAGGTAAAAAAATTAATTAATTCCCTTTACTCATTTGCTCAAGTTCATCCCAGCGCTCTAACTTTTCAAGGAGTAATTCTTCAATTTCTGCTAGACGCTGGCTTGCTTTGGTTGCCGCATCGGCATCAGTTACGAACCATGACCCGTCAGCAAGTTTGTCAGAAAGTTCAGCTTGCTCATTTTCTAACTTTTCAATTTCTGCCGGTAATTGCTCAAGTTCACGTTGATCTTTGTAGCTTAATTTGACCTTTTTTACGTTCGTTTGAGCTGCATTTTTTTCAGCTTCTGCTTTAGCCTGAGCTTTTTTTACATCGCCTTTTTGGTCAACGACTCTCTCGTTTGGACGCTGAATCAAATAGTCCTGATAACCACCGATATATTCTGCAATACCGCCTTTGCCATCAAATACCCAAGTTGATGTCACCACATTGTCCATAAAAGCACGGTCATGGCTAATTAGGAGCAAAGTACCTTTATATTCAGACAACATCTCCTCAAGTAGCTCAAGTGTGACCATATCTAAGTCATTCGTTGGCTCATCCATTACAATCAGGTTCGATGGCTTGAGCAATAGTTTTGCTAACAGGACACGATTACGCTCACCACCAGAAAGTGCTTTTACCGGTGTACGAGCTCGTTCTGGAGAGAATAGGAAGTCTTGTAAGTAACTGAGAATATGGCGACGTTGACCATTTACATCAACGAAATCTGAACCTTCAGAAACGTTTTCAGAAACCGACTTTTCAAGATCAAGCTGATTACGTAATTGGTCGAAGTAAGCAATTTCAAGCTGAGTTCCTGTTTTGACAACACCTTCGTGCTGAACTTCGCCTAAGATCGCTTTAATTAAAGTAGTCTTTCCTACGCCGTTATCACCGACCAAACCAATGCGGTCACCGCGCATAACAATGGCAGAGAAATCTCTAATGAGGGTTTGTCCATCGTAGCTTACGCTTAAGTGTTCAATATCAAATACAAGTTTGCCTGAGCGCTGTGCTTCTTGAACGCCCATATTGACTTTGCCTTGTTGGAAACGGCGAGCTTTTGACTCTTCTCGTAATGCTTTAAGGGCACGAACACGACCTTCATTACGTGTACGACGCGCTTTAATACCTTGACGAATCCATGCTTCTTCTTCGGCAAGTTTCTTTTCAAACAAGGCATTTTGTTTTTCTTCAGCTTCAAGTTGCTGAGCTTTTAGGTCAAGGTAACGAGAATAGTTTCCTTCATAGCTGCGTAATATGCCGCGGTCCAATTCCACAATACGAGTTGCAAGGCGGTCTACAAAAGAACGGTCATGCGAAATAAAGAGTAAGGTTAAATTATTTTGATCAAGCAGGAATTTCTCAAGCCACTCAATACTTTCAACATCTAAGTGGTTAGTTGGCTCATCGAGTAATAACACATCTGGTTGGGTAAGTAGGGCGCGGGCAAGTAAAACACGACGTTTACGACCACCCGATAGGTCGGCTAGATCTGCATTCGGATCTAACTCCATTTTACCTAAAATCGTGTTGACCTTATTTTCTAAAGCCCATCCATCAAGTTGGTCAAGTTTATGCTGTAAAGATCCCATACGATCGCAAGCTTCCATGTCACCAAGTACACAGGCATCACTTGCTTCATGATAGGCTTTAAGTACGGCAGCGGCTTCGCCTGCACCTTCTGCTACAATATCTGCAACTTTGCCCGATGACATTGGAACATCTTGGGCTAACATAGAAACAGTTAAACCATTTTGGACAGAAACTTCACCAGAATCTGGTAGTAGGCTTCCCTCAATGAGTTTAAGTAAAGTAGACTTACCTTCACCATTACGACCAATTAAACAGACTCGTTCGCCACGTTCTAGGTTGAAGTTCGCGCCATCGAGCAGGGCAGGTCCGCCAAAAGCAAGTTGGACATCCCTTAAAGTAATATAGGCCATAATGTTTTCCAAAATCTCAAATGAGGACTTAAATGACTAAACCACCATATCATGATGATCAAGCGTCATTTTCCGCACCCATTGAAGATTTGCAAGTGCGAATTGCATTTTTAGATGATTTAGTTGAGGAATTAAATCAGCAACTCGCGATTCAAACTTTAGAAATAGCTGATTTAAAAAAACAAATGCAATTACTTTATCAACGTGTGGAATCTGCAGATTTATCAGAAGGTGTTGCACCTTTTGATCCATTAACGAATAAACCACCGCATTATTAATTAAAATGGCAAGCGTTAAGCTTGCCATTTATTTTCAAAAGTGCAACTTAAAATCCGTGTAAAACGATTTTTCCTTTGGTTGAACCACTTTCAATTTGCTCATGAACCCGTGTTAAGTTTTCAGCATTAATTGGGCTTAAAACCTGAGTCACAGTTGTTTTGATTTTACCTTCATCCACCAGTTTACTGACTTCATTTAGTAGCGCACTTTGTTTTTCCATATCTTCCGTTTGGAACATTGAGCGCGTAAACATAAACTCCCAGTGGACTGAGACAGACTTAGATTTAAACGGTTTAATATCTAACTGATCAGGGTCATCAATAAGTCCAAAATGACCTTGTGGAGCAATTAACTCTACAATATCTGATAAATGTTGATCTGTTTCAGTGGTTGAGAATACATATAAAGGTGCACTTAAACCTAATTGTTTAATTTGTGCAGCTAAAGACTGACGGTGGTCTAATACATAATCAGCACCTAGTTGTTCTACCCATTCTTTTGTTTCGGGGCGTGAAGCTGTAGCAATAATCGTGAGGTTAGTTAATTGCTTAAGAAGCTGAATGGTAATTGAACCTACCCCACCAGATCCACCAATCACTAAAATAGTCGTATTAGCAGGCGCAGTCTTTGGAACTTGCAGACGATCAAATAACATTTCCCAAGCTGTGATTGCTGTTAAAGGAAGAGCCGCAGCTTCAGTCACTTCTAAAGTTTTTGGTTTATGACCGACAATACGTTCATCAACTAATTGCAATTCACTATTACTGCCTTGGCGATTTAAAGCACCTGCATACCAGACCACATCACCAATTTTAAATTGAGTAACTTTATCGCCAATCGCTTCTACCGTGCCTACAGCATCCCATCCAAGAACTTTCCAGCCAGATTGTTCAGCACTTACATTTTGACGTATTTTGGTATCGACCGGATTTACTGATACAGCTTGAACACGAACAAGTAAATCATGTCCTTTAGCTACTGGAGTATTGAGTTCAATATCTACGAGCGCCTCTGGCAATGTAATAGGCCCCGCTTTTTGATATGCCACAGCTTTCATAATCATCATTCCTCTTGTTGAGAGTTTGATCATAACGTAAGCTTAAAAATAGTGACTACAGACAAATAACGCTCATAGTGTCAAAAAGGATACTGTAAAATGGCAAAAGCTCGACATTCAAGTTTTGACTGCTCACCAGGTTGTTCAGTTGAGGCCGCAATCAGTTTGATTGATGGCAAATGGAAATGTGTCATTCTTTGGCATTTATTAAATGAAGGAACTTTACGATTTAATGAAATTCGTAAACGAGTTCCAAGCATTACACAAAGAATGTTGACCAATCAGCTTCGGGAATTAGAACAAGATGGCATTATTCACCGTGAGGTTTATCCTCAAGTGCCTCCTAAAGTGGAATATTGTCTAACTGATTTAGGGTGCGGGCTTGAGCAGATACTTCTTGCTTTAAAAACGTGGGGAGATGCGCATCTGGATCAGTTTGGTAAGTTAACTACTCTTGAAACTGAAAAGAGCGCCTAAATATTCTGCCTAGATTGTTAAAAATATCTATGAGGAAATGTTGTAGTTTTTAGCCTTGTCGGTTAATTGGACATTATTTTTATGATGTAACTTGCGTTTTCTGGTCAGCTTATGCAACTCTAATAAAAGAGATTAATAGGTTTTGCTATGGACAATATCGGAATTTGGGTTACCGTTATCATTGTTCTTTTCGTGCTAGGCTCCATTTTTGGTTTAAGAGTGAGTCCACGTGAAAAGGCGCTGGGAATTATGCGAGACAAAGCCCGCAAAATGGGGCTACATCCACGCGTAATTGCTGCACCTGAATGGACACATGTCCCGATGGCAACTGAAAAGCGTGCCAGCATGGTTGCTTACTATAGTGTATTGATCCCCGATGCTCGTTTACCGCTCATGCGTGCTCGCGTTATAGACGGAAAATTAAAAGTTGTGCAAGGCGATGAGAAATTTAATGATTCTCCCATTGCATTAAAAGGGATTTATGCTATTGATATGCAGGCAAACTGTGTAGGCCTTTATTGGGATGAGGAATCGGACCTGAAAGCTACGCAATTAGATGAGATGAAGGCTTATCTGTTGGCCTTGGCTGAAGCCTGATTTTTAAATTTATTGGTATAGGAATAACATTTTATATGGCGAATACCTCGCGCTCTGCATCTCAAAGCACAGCATCTTCTGCCTCTGCTGCACATAAACGTGCCTTAGTGATTGTGGAGTCGCCTGCCAAAGCGAAAACCATCAACAAATATTTAGGTTCGCAGTACATTGTTAAGTCTTCTGTAGGTCACGTACGTGACTTGCCAACAGGCGGCAGTAAAGCAACAGAGAAAAAGCCGGCTGCCCGGACCAAACTCACTGAGGCTGAAAAAGAACAAAAAGCGAATCAGGCTTTAATCAATCGTATGGGCGTCGATCCGGAACATGGATGGCAAGCGCATTACGAAGTTCTGCCTGGCAAAGAAAATGTTGTTGCTGAACTCAAGAAACTTGCTAAAGATGCAGATGCAATCTATCTCGCAACGGACTTGGATAGAGAAGGGGAAGCAATCGCTTGGCACTTACGCGAAGTGATTGGTGGTGACGATAGCCGTTATCATCGTGTGGTATTTAACGAAATTACTAAAAATGCCATTCAAGAAGCATTTAAACAGCCAACACGTCTCGACTTAAACCGTGTTAATGCACAACAAGCACGTCGTTTCTTGGACCGTGTAGTGGGCTTCATGGTTTCGCCATTACTGTGGGAAAAGATTGCCCGTGGTTTATCGGCAGGTCGTGTACAGTCTGTAGCGGTAAAGCTTGTTGTTGAACGTGAACGTGAAATTCGTGCTTTTATTCCAGAAGAATATTGGCAAGTCTTTGCAGACACTAAAGCTAAAAAAGATGATATTCGTCTTGAGGCTGTTAAACAGGCGGGTAAAACGCTTAAATTAAAAAATAAAGCTGAAACAGATGCCCTGTTAGATGTATTAAAAGGTGCTGAATATAAAGTTGCCCAGCGTGAAGATAAACCAACTAAGGTGAATCCAAGCGCCCCATACATCACATCGACTTTGCAACAGGCTGCAAGTACACGTTTAGGTTTCTCTGTAAAGAAAACCATGATGTTGGCGCAGCGCTTGTATGAAGCTGGTTTCATTACTTATATGCGTACTGACTCAACGTTTTTGAGTGATGATGCTGTAAGTATGGTACGTGCGCATATTGAAAGCCAATATGGCGAAAAATATTTACCAGCTAAGCCAAATCGCTATGGTAATAAAGCAGGTGCTCAAGAAGCCCACGAAGCTATTCGTCCATCAAATGTTGCGCTGACTGGTGATCAACTTGCTGGTGTAGAGCGTGATGCTCAGCGTTTGTATGATTTAATTTGGCGTCAATTCGTAGCTTGCCAAATGACTCCAGCAGAATATTTATCTTCAACTTTAACAGTTGAAGCTGGCAATGTTGAGTTAAAGGCAAAAGGCCGTACGCTTGTATTTGATGGCTTTACTAAAGTTCGTGGTGCCAACAAATCTGATGATGATATCATTTTACCTGCAATTAAAGTGGGTGAAATTTTAAAGCTAGAAAAGCTAGATCCAAGTCAGCATTTTACTAAACCACCAGCTCGTTTTACTGAAGCATCTTTAGTAAAAGAACTTGAAAAACGTGGTATTGGTCGTCCGTCGACTTATGCTGCCATTATTTCTACGATTCAAGAACGTGGTTACGTTAAGTTAGAAAATCGCCGTCTCTTTGCCGAGAAAATGGGTGAGATCGTAACAGATCGTCTTGATGAAAGTTTTAATAACCTGATGAACTATGCATTTACAGCAGACCTTGAAGGTCAGTTGGACCGTGTAGCAACGGGTGAGCGTAACTGGAAGGAATTGCTAGACACATTCTATGGTGATTTTAAAAAGCGTTTGACCAATGCTCAAGGTGAGCAGGGAATGCGTCGTAACCAGCCAGTTGAAGTACCAGCAGTACATTGCCCTGAATGTTCACGTCCAATGCAGATTCGTACGGGAACAACAGGTGTATTCTTAGGGTGTTCTGGTTATAACTTGCCGCCTAAAGAACGCTGTAAAGGAACCTTGAACTTAACGCCAGTTGAGTCTCTAGCAGCATTATCTGATGATGACAGTGCTGAAACAGCAGACTTGATGTCAAAACATCGTTGTCCAAAATGTGGTACAGCAATGGACAGCTACGTCATTGATGGTGGTCGTAAGTTACATGTTTGTGGTAACAACCCGGATTGCGATGGCTATGAGCTTGAAGAAGGCGAGTTCAAGATCAAAGGTTATGATGGCCCAACCATTCCTTGTGATAAATGTGATGGTGAAATGCAGCTTAAGACTGGTCGCTTCGGCCCATATTTCGCTTGTACAAGCTGTGACAATACTCGTAAGGTCTTGAAAAATGGTCAACCTGCACCACCACGTGTAGAACCAATCAAGATGGAACACTTGCGTTCAACCAAACATGATGATTATTTTGTGTTACGTGATGGCGCGGCTGGTCTGTTCTTGGCTGCAAGTAAGTTCCCGAAAATTCGTGAAACACGTGCACCAAAAGTTGCTGAGCTTCGTAGCGTAGCTGATCAACTTGATCCAAAATACCAGTTTATTTTACAAGCTCCAGATGTAGACCCTGAAGGTAACCCAACCATTGTGAAGTTTAGTCGTAAGAACCAATCACAATATGTGGGCTCTGAAACACCAGAAGGTAAACAAACCAAATGGAGCCTAATTTATCAAGACGGTAAATGGATTGAAGGCTAAATAAGACAGATAAAAAATGCTAGCTCAGCTAGCATTTTTTACATCTACAACAATAAAAGAAAATTTTAATTTTTATGGGGAAAAAGAATGTGGAAAAACATTCGGATTTTATGTCTATTAATTGTTTTATTAATCGTTGCAGTTCAAGCGTGGCGTGACCAAAACCAAGACTGGAATCAGCCTATTGTGGTGGTATTACACCCAATAAATGCAGATGGCTTACAAACCACACAAGCTTATATTCATCAGTTACAAAACACTGATTTCCAGGCGCTTAAAAGCTATTTAAGTGAATGGTCGCAACATTATCGGGGGCAATCAGCAAACTTTGAAATACGCTTAGGGCAACAGTTACAGCAGCGTCCACCTGAGGTGCCACAAAATGCCGGTATTTTTCATGTGGTTTGGTGGAGTTTAAAGTTTCGTTTTTATGCATGGCGACAACAACAGCCTGAAGATAATGGAGCATCGCTCAAACTTTATTTAAATTATTACGATCCCAATTATCAAAAAGTTTTGGTGCATTCGACTGCTTTAGAAAAGGGCCGTATTGGTAGTGTTAATTTGTTTGCTACACGTGGGCAAGCATCACAAAATCAGGTTGTAATCGTTCATGAGCTATTACATGGCTTTGGGGCAAAAGATAAATATGATTTAAAAACAGGTCAGCCCATATATCCATTAGGATATGCACAACCTGAAAAAGTACCCCTTTATCCACAAAAGCGAGCAGAAATCATGGGTGGTCGAACACCATTATCTGAGCAGACCAGCAAAATGCCAAGTGATTTACAAGAAACCGTCATAGGTTTACCAACAGCTCAAGAAGTGGGGTGGCTGAAATAAAATTGTGGATAAATACTGTTTTATCCACATCAATTGTTAATAAACGATGCACATCTTATACAGACAATAAATGTGAAGTGCATCACTATAATGACATTATATAAACTTCCTAATACCTGATAATAAGAGTCGCCGTCATGAAAACTGTAGGTAATGATTTGGTTCGTAATCAGCTACATGCTGATCGTAAATGGTATCTAATATTAGGCTTTGTGCTCATTATTTTCGGTTTGGTGTTATTTAGCTCACTGCCATTTGCCACATTTTCGGTTGTTTTTCTGTTTGGTATTTTAATGATGGTGGGCGGTGTGCTGCATTTAATTGCTGCCTTAAGTGTATTTAAAGGCGGTAGCCGATGGCTGTGGGCACTTTTTGGCGTGCTGTATTTAATGGCAGGCTATTATGCATTTTCTACGCCTGTTACTACGGCTGTGGTTTTAACAAGCTTATTATCAATTGCTCTGATTATTGCGGGTGTAATCCGCACTATAAATGCATTTTTACTAAGACCAATTGCAGGGTGGGGCTGGACCTTATTTTCAGGATTATTAACCCTCGCTACAGGTATTTTAATTTTAGTTTCTAAAGATTCTCCGTTTTGGGTGTTGGGAATGTTTTTAGCAGTAGATATTTTATTTCAGGGCATTAACTTTTTAGGGCTCGCTTCTGCGATTAAGCATTTACCTTCTAGTTCAAAAACGGTTTCTTAATATAAATAACGAACAAAAGAGCACTTAGGGTGCTCTTTTTTGTTTTTAGTGAGCGAAGGTCCATCTCATGGCATGGGTCTGTTAAACTAAGCCTTGGTGTTTTAGCGATATGTGTTATGAGTCTTGCAAAGTTAATTAATGAATTAAATGCTCAGCAAAAAAAAGCAGCGACGACTATGGCTCAAAACTGTTTGGTTTTGGCTGGAGCGGGTTGTGGCAAGACGAAAACTATTGTTGCTCGCGCAGCTTATTTAATTGATCAAGGTTTGCCTGCAAATCAAATTCAGATTTTAACGTTCACCCGCCGAGCTGCGAGTGAAATTGTGGCAAGGGTTGAACAGCATGTTGGGGCACAAGCCAAAGGTCTTCGTGCATCCACTTTCCACACCTTTTGCATGTATTTATTGCGTCGTAATCCGCAAGCGTTTGGTTTAACCCAATTTAGTATTATTGATCGTGATGATCAGTTACTCATGTTTCGCTTATTGAGAGGCAAAGACAAAGATAATGTTTTGCCTAAAGCGGCAGAGCTGTGTGATTTATATTCTTATGCCCGAAATACGCAATCGAAGCTTTCTGAAGCGTTACTCAAGCAATTACCTGAAGCATATGAATATAAATCACAAATTGCTGAGTTAATGAAAACCTATGAACAGCGTAAAAGAGAGCGTAATTTTTTAGACTATGATGACATTTTGTCGATCGTCGCTGTTCATTTACAAAACTCGGAAGCACTGACGAACTGGGTTGCTGGTTTCTGCCAAGCTTTGTTGGTTGATGAGATGCAAGATACCAACCCTTTACAGTGGGCACTTTTGCAGCCACTGATTGGTAAGGTGAAATTATTTTGTGTGGGAGATGATGCCCAGTCAATTTACGGTTTCCGTGGGGCCGATTTTGAAAACATTCATTCTTTTAAAGAACGTATTCCTGATGCTGTTATTCATACTTTAGATCTGAATTATCGCTCGACTCAAGAAATATTAGATTTATCAAATTGGTTACTCGCTCACAGTCCAATCGATTACCAAAAACAGTTACAGGCACATCGTGGCAAAGGACAAAAGCCACAACTCCATTTGTTTGGTAATGAATTTGAAGAAGCCAACTGGATTGCACAAGACTTAATAGAGCGACACCAACAGGGCGCAAATTGGTACGACCATATGGTGTTAGTCCGCTCTGGTTACAGCGCACGCTATTTAGAAGGTGCATTTATTGCCGCTGAAATTCCGTATCGTTTTATTGGTGGCGTAAAGTTACTTGAATCAGCGCATGTAAAGGATGTGCTCAGTTTATTGCGTATTGTGAGTAACCCGCAGGATGACTTGGCTTGGATGCGCTTTTTAACCTTATGGGATGGTATTGGAGATGTGGGTGCCAGCAAGCTAGCGCAAGAGTTAATGAGCATTTGTGAGGTCGAAGAGCGTTGTCAGCGTTTGGAGCGTCATGGAAAAGTTCCTTTACAGGCCATTTTGATTTTGAAACAGCTTGATGTGCTACAGCAGCATGTTGAGGCAAGCATTGGTCTAGCACTTGATGCATTAAGTGAACAGTTAGAGCAAAACTATAAAACTAAAGACTGGTCACGTCGAGTTAGGGATTTTGACTTGGTTAAACAACTTGCGCGTAAACATGCATCTCTTGGTGAATTTCTTGAAGAATATGTGCTTGAACCAATTTCAATTTCTGAAATTGAAAAAGCGGGTGATGATGATTTAGTGACCTTAATTACAATTCACTCCGCTAAAGGTGCAGAACAGAAAGTGTGTTATGTGCCACATGTCTCACCAAACCAATATCCCTATGCGCGTGCACAGGGCGATTTTGATGAAGTCGAAGAAGAGCGCAGAGTATTGTATGTTGCATTAACACGTGCGGAAAATGAATTGATTTTGACGAAGCAAAATCTCAATACATGGTCACAAGACACGTATGACGAACAAGGCCGCAAAATCGAAAGCTATTTTCTAAATGATTTACCTGCTCATCTGGTTCAGGCCAAAATTCATCGTCAGGTGCCACAGCCATTTGCCAAAAAGCAATGGAAAACTTCACGAACAGTAAACTTAGGTTTTGGTATCGATCTTGACTAAATTACTGTATAAGACACTGTGAATACTCAAATGTATATTGGCCTTTCTTTTGATGGTCAATGAAGGTTGGAAAATGAAAATATTAGTTCGTAATTTAGATCGTTCAGTGACTGAAGCTGAAGTTTTAGAGCTGTTTAAAGCTTATGGTAAAGTTGAGTCTTGTGTCGTTGTAACCGATAAAGATACGGGTAAATCAAAGGGCTTTGGCTTTGTCGAAATGCCGAATCCGCGTGAAGCCATTAAAGCAATCAAAGGTCTAAATACACTTAAAGTAAAAGGTTACGGTATTCGGGTTAAGGCAGCTGAAGAGTAAGGCTTTTATGCAACAATTTTTAGCTCTTTCTGTGGTTGCTCCAAATGGAACCCGTATAGCTCAGGGAATAAAAACACTTGAAGTTCGTTCATGGGTCCCTGCACAGCTGCCTCTTAAAGATCTATTCATTGTTGAGAACCAAAATTTTTTAATAAATGATGGTGATGAGGGATAACGTAAAATTTATCAAGTCTCTCTGGATTTACCATAAATAACGTTGATTTTATCAATGGAGTCGTTAAGCTAAGAATAGCCATATAGATGGCAATTTTAGAACAGGAAAGTTTAGTTATGTCACGTGTTGCTCGTTATCATGCCGATCGTACCAATCAAAAACTCTATTTTGCACGCCTAGCGTGTCAACAAGCAGAGCAAACTGATCATGTACAGCAGGTACAAGCGTATCGTGAAGCAGCTGTATTTCATTTGCATGGTGCGATGTTGGCATTTTTGCAAGAATTGGTACGTTATTACCGTTTAAATGACTTGCAACCGACATTAAAATCTATTGAAGAGCATATGGCGGCAAAAGGACAAGTTTCTCCGGAAGTTTCTGTTTTGCAGCAATTGGCAAAAGATGGCTTCGTTGCAGAATTAAAACGTGCTTACCGTATGTGCCAATATGCACCGGAACCAACTGAACCGACACCGGAAGAAGAAACTTCTTCTAATTTGATCATTAAAGTGACTCAGGGACCACAATCATGGTTACCTGATGTGAAAATTTTGCGTGAATGGCATAGAGAGTTAAGTCATTTAATTGATGGTTTTCGTAACGAAATGGTCGAGTTCTAAAATTAAACTATCTGAGCGCTTGAAATTTAATCCCAGTGCGCCTATATAAATAAGACGAGAGATGCAAAGTGCAAGGGTGCTTTGCCACCATGTTGAAACATGGAGGAAGTATATGTCTATACAGCAATTGAAAGAGTTATTTGGAAATCAAGAAGCAGTGTTGGAATTGGTCCAACTAGAAGGTGGTGAGCTCGCCTTGCGTAATGCTGGTTCTGAAAAAGAGCCCTTGGTTAAAATTCAGTTTAGTGATGAACTAAAAGCAATATTAGGTGAACAGACGCCTATAGTTGCACAACATATGATTCAAGCTGCTTTGTTTGGGCTGTTAGAAAAGCAGGTCAATGAATGGCAGGCTGAAGTTGTGGATGAGCAGCCTAAATTCTTAAGTTAAAAAAAGCGTACTCTTGAGTACGCTTTTTTGTATGCATTAATGATGTGTGGACTGATGCGCAAGTTCGATTTGATTTAAAATATGATGGCTCATATTCTTAGCCATTTCTTCTTTCGCATAGAATACTTCACCAATGTGTTCGTCTCTAATCACTGCGGCTTCTTCTTTACTTTCTGCACAAATTAAAACCTGAATTTGAGGATTCAATTGCTTCGCAATATCTACAATTCGGTGAATATCTAAGATATCCATAGGCGAAATTACTAAGAGTCGTGCGTGCATGATATGTGCTTGAATTAAAACGCCAGGTTCGGTTGCTACACCACTTACAGCCGCAATATTTGCCTGACGTAGTTTTTCTACGATTTCACGATTCTCTTCTGCAATTACGACTTTAATATTTTGATTAATTAAATTTTCAGTAATACGTCGTCCAACGCCACCATACCCTACAATCACCACTTGATCGCGTAGATAAGATTGATCGACTTCATCTGGCAGCATGGCTAATGGGTCGCCACTACGTTCAAGAAGTCGTGCTAAATGAGAGCGTTCACGAATCCAACGTTGTACCGGCTCAATTGCCGAGAAGATGAAAGAGTTCAGTGTAATTGAGAATAAAGCGCCTGCTAAAATCAGGTTTTGAGCTTCTAAAGTTAATAGACCTAAAGAGACACCAAGGGTAGCTAAAATAAATGAAAACTCACCAATTTGAGCAAGGCTGGCCCCGACTGTTAAAGCCGTATTGATTGGATAGCGGAAGAATAAAACTAAAGCCATTGCAGCAAGAGTTTTACCCACCATAATAATCGCGATAACAGCCAAGATATGTAGTGGACGTTCAATAAGAATATGTGGATCAAACAACATCCCTACTGAAACGAAAAATAAAATCGAGAAAATTTCACGTAGTGGTAGCGTTTCTTCTTCTGCGCGATGGCTAAAATCTGATTCTTTAACGACCATTCCGGCAAAAAATGCCCCTAATGCCATTGAAACTCCAAAGATGGCATAAGAACCATAGGCAATCGATACAGCCGCAGCGACTACAGTAAGTGTAAAAAGCTCTCTTGAACCTAAGCGAGCAACAAACTGCATAATAATAGGTACAACGCGCTTACCGACAATCAGCATAAAGGCAATAAAGCCAATAACCTTTAATAGGGTGATTCCAAGAGTTAGCCAGATGTTACCTTCTGCGCCTGCTGGAGCTTTTCCGCCGAGTAAAACAGCTGTAGCTGGAAGAAGTACTAAAACAAGTACCATGACTAAATCTTCAACTAACAGCCAGCCCACAGCAATTTTGCCGTTTACAGAATCTAGAAGACCACGGTCTCCCAAAGCTTTTAATAATACAACTGTACTCGCACATGACAGGCTTAAGCCAAAAACGAGTGCGGAGCCAAAGCTCCAGCCCCATAACATTGAAACGCCAATACCCAGTAAAGTTGCAACAGCAATTTGTAAGATTGCACCTGGCAAGGCAATGCGGCGAACAAGTAAAAGATCATTTAAGGAAAAATGCATACCAACGCCAAACATGAGGAACATTACACCGAGTTCAGCAAGTTGGTTTGCAAGATGAATATCTGCTTCAACACCAGGAGTATTAGGACTAATAATAATTCCGGCAATGAGATAGCCAATAAGAGGGGGAAGTCGTAGTCGGGCGGCAATATAGCCAAAAAACAGGGCAACGCCAAAACCAACAGCAAGTAAAATAATTAAATCTACGTCATGCGGCACTAAAAACTCCTTTTACGTGAGTTAGGCTAAAGACAAGCATAAAAAATGCCAAGGCGGAATATGTGGAAAGTTTAACAAAAAGGCAGGTATAAAAAAAATGCAAAAAAAAACGACTTCATAAAGAAGTCGTTTTTTTTCGAGGCTAAAATTATTTGATTTTAGCTTCTTTGAAAATCACGTGTTGACGGATTTTTGGATCAAATTTTTTGATTTCCATTTTTTCCGGCATAGTACGTTTGTTTTTAGTCGTGGTATAGAAGTAACCTGTACCAGCTGAAGAAACGAGGCGAATCTTATCACGCATTGCTCAGACTCCTTAGATCTTTTGACCTTGAGCACGAAGGTCTGCAACAACCTTTTCGATACCCAATTTGTCAATAATACGCATACCTTTAGTGGTTAAACGAAGACGTACAAAACGTTTTTCGCTTTCTAACCAGAAACGGTGGTGGTGCAGGTTCGGCTCGAACCGGCGCTTGGTTTTGTTGTTGGCGTGTGAGACGTTGTTACCAACGACTGGACGCTTGCCGGTAACTTGGCAAACCTTAGACATGGTGTAACTCCATTGATTTAGCCAACAGCAAATCTGTGGCCAGTCATACTAAATGTAAACGGATGAATTCATTCAAGGGGCGTTTTATACCAAAAATACGATTAAAAGACAAGCGAAATTGGTAAAAACGAGGCATGATCTAGTATAACAGATCATGCCTTGATCAGTTAACGCAACAAGGTTTTCGAAATGAAGCGATGAATCGGTTTATTGAACGGCGGAAGAATATATTTCAAGCTATAAAGTTTTGGATTTGACATGACCGAACGTTCATGTGAAAGCCCAAAAAAGCCCTCCGGTCCGTGATATTTACCCATACCTGATGCACCAATACCGCCAAAAGGTAAATCATCTTGTGCTACATGGGTAATCACCATGTTAATTCCGAAATGCCCTGAATGAGTATGCTGAGAGATATAATCGGCGCGTGCTTGATCATAGTCAAAATAATACATCGCCAAAGGACGTGGTCGACTATTAATAAATTCGATGACTTCTTCGATTTGGTCATATTCTAAAATTGGTAGAACAGGACCAAAAATTTCATTTTGCATAATATCCATTGCAGTCGTTACACCAGTAACCAGAGTCGGTGCAATTTTGCGGACATCATCTAAAATTTCATTTTGAGGATTAATTTCAATAATACGAGCACCCTGATCACGGGCATTTTCTAGATAGCCCTGAATACGGTTGTACTGCTTATCATTAATAATAGATGTGTAGTCTTGATTGTTACGGAAATGAGGATACATTCCAGCCACAATCAATTTAAAGTTTTCAATGAACTCGGCAGTTTTACCACGCGGCAAGAAAATATGGTCTGGCGCAACGCAAGTTTGGCCTGCATTCCATAATTTACCCACAGCAATACGCTGTGCGACATCTTTCATGTCTACGGAAGCATGTACCAAAGCGGGGGATTTACCACCCAACTCAAGAATAACCGGAACCAGATTTTGAGCTGCAGCCGCCATGACTGTTTTACCGACAGAAGTCGAGCCTGTGAAAATCATTTTGTCAAAAGGCAGGTGACTAAACGCATCAGAGATCACACCACCGCCATTAACCACAGCAACCAATTCTTGTGGAAAAGCTTCAGAAAGTGCATTTTCAAGAACTTGTCCAAAATTTGGAGAAGCACTCGAAATTTTGATCATGGCATGATTACCGGCTGCCAAAGCACAGATGAGTGGGCCAACGGAAAGTAGTAATGGATAGTTCCAAGGTGTAATAATGCCAATAACACCCATTGGTTGATATTGTACCCAACCTTTTGCTGGCTGATGTAATACACTGATATGGCGTTTTGATGGTTTCATCCATCCGGTCAGGTTCTTACTGTAATACTTGATTTGTTCAAGACAGGTAAGTAACTCACCAATTTTGGTTTCCATAATGGCAC
The DNA here is from genome assembly GCF_033599315.1 of Acinetobacter sp. OYA S30. NCBI lineage: Bacteria > Pseudomonadati > Pseudomonadota > Gammaproteobacteria > Moraxellales > Moraxellaceae > Acinetobacter > Acinetobacter sp. OYA S30. Next base: position 142,543 of record NZ_JAWVAV010000001.1, on the reverse strand, counting down.
GATTGCCATAATCAAGGTTAATTGCTTCGGCAATCTGATCTTGATATTTTACCAAGACTCTTTTAAGACGAGCTAAACGATCAATACGCTCTTTAGCAGTGGGTACCGGATGACGTAAGTAGGCAATCTTTTGCTGCTCAAGCAAATCATGTAAATGCTTAACATCATAAGTAACCTGAGTCTCTGGATTTGTTTTTGTTTGACTGTTCATCGGTACTTACCAAATATACTGATATACTTATTTTTTAGAGTAAATACTCTAAATAGTCAAGTTGGTTTCTGTGTGCAAGTCTTAACCATATGAATTAACGAAGGTTATTAAAATGTCTCTACCTAAAGCTCTGAAGACAAAAGACCGGATTTTACAAATCAGTTTGCAGCTTTTTAATGAGCGTGGCGAACGGTCTGTCACTACCAATCATATTGCTGCAGAGTTGGGGATTAGTCCTGGAAACTTGTATTATCACTTTCGAAACAAGCATGAAATCATTAAGGAATTAATGCACCAATACCAGGTCGAGACTTTAGAAATGCTCTCTTTACCTGAGGACAGACCATTAACGACCAATGACAAAATTAATTATTTTCAGGTACTCAGTGGTCAGCTATGGAACTATCGTTTTATCCACCGCGATGTTTATCATTTAGTTGAAAGTAACGAAGACTTTAAAAAGATCTATCCTCGATTCGCAGGGCAGGTCATGCAGCAAGGGCAAAGAATTTATCAGGCCTTTGTTGATGCCGGGCTTATGAAAATGACGCCATCGGAAATTGAAGCGCTCATTATTAACCTCTGGATTGTCTTAACCAACTGGACCAACTTTCTATATATGTCCGGACACATTAGTGACAATAACCACCTTGAAGAAAAATGGGTTTGGCAAGCTTTACGTCAAATGGTTTTTTTAGAAGGCCCTTATTTAATGGGGGAAAGTCGCGCGACTTATGAGCAATTATTGGAGTCACTTGGACCTTCTGATCTTTTTGCCAGCTTATCGTCCCTAAAAGATGAATAGTTGTGCTTGTTTATTTAGAGCGCTAGAATACTCGGCTTATCAAAATTTTGTCTCAATTAAGTGATATTAACCAAATGAATATGACCACTGCCAATACAGCCCGTTTACTGATTACTTGTGAAGACAAGCCTGGGATCGTACAGGCTGTATCGAGCTTTTTGTACCATCAGGGTGCAAACATTACCGCGCTTGATCAGTATGCGACGGAAGCTCAAGGCGGACGTTATTTCATGCGTGTTGAATTTGAACTTGATCATTTACAGTCTCGTAAAGATGCTTTAATTCAGACTTTCGCAGCAAATGTAGCGGAACGTTATGGCATGCAATGGCGTCTTGCTTTTGTTAATGATATTAAAAAGGTTGGTATTTTAGTTTCTAAAGTTGACCATGCTTTGCTTGAGCTATTGTGGCGTCATGCACGTGGTTCTTTACCGTGTGAAATTACCCACGTAATTTCTAACCACGAAGATTTACGTGAAGCGGTTGAAAACTTTGGTATTCCATTTACAGTCATTAAAGTAACCAAAGACAATAAAGCAGAAGCTTATGCTCAAATTCATGAAATGATGCAAGGCAATGACTTGTTAGTTCTTGCGCGTTACATGCAGATTTTAAGCGAAGATTTCGTTTCTAAATGGGAAATGAAAATTATCAATATTCACCACTCATTCTTACCTGCTTTTGTGGGCGCAAACCCATACAAGCAAGCATATGAAAAAGGTGTAAAGTTGATTGGTGCAACAGCTCACTATGTGACTGCTGACCTAGACCAAGGCCCAATTATTGAGCAAGACGTTGAACGTGTGAGCCATGATTATAATGTTGAGCAGTTGCGTGAGCTTGGCGAAGATGTTGAACGTAATGTATTAGCTCGTGCTGTTAAATGGCATTTAGAAGACCGAATTATTGTAGATGGCAATAAGACTGTTGTTTTCTAACAACTTATATTCCTTTAAAAGCATGCTTTTGAGCGTGCTTTTTTTATGGCTAAAATAAATTTAAAATGTTATAACATAACTAGAGTCTGTTGCTCTATAGATTACTTTTAATATCTAGCTACTTAATTATTTTTTAAGCTGAGCGCGATCTGATAAGTGAAAATAGGGAACTTACAAATTTTAGTGCGTTGTCTAAGCATGAGAAAACTAAGGTGATATCACTTTATCAAGTTAGACCTCGCGATAATGAGGAATGTTTTCATAAAAAAGTAGTTGCAAATGAAAACACTTCTCATTTATTATTGTGGCACTTTATTGTTCTATCCGATGTTTGAAATCGTTTCTATAAATTGAAAGCCGAAATCATCATCCATTAGGTAATTAGATTCTTATGAGTCAATCTTCCGCAGCCTTAAACTCTCCCAATCCGATGAAAAAGAAAGTCATCACGGCACTAATTGCGGTTGCAATTGGTCATATCGGGGTCTTATGGGCAGTCAGCCACATTAAGCCTGCTGAACTAAAGCCAATTGAAAAGAAACCTTTACAAGTCCGTTTTGTAAAAATTCAAGAGCAACCAAAACCTTTACCACCAAAACCAAAAGAACCGCCTAAAAAGCCGGAACCTAAAAAAGAAGTGAAAGAGGTTAAAGTTGTCGAGAAACCTGTAACTCCACCTAAAAAAGTGGAAAAAATTCAGCAGGTCAAAAAGGCTGAAACACCTAAAGAAACAGTAAAAACAGAACCTAAAGTTGAACCGAAAATAGTAACGCCAACGACTACTGTGACTGAAAAAGTCGTTGAAAAGCCAAAGCCAGTGGTTCAAGAAGCACCTAAAGCTCAACCTGCTCCAGATCCATCGCCAAAACGCGTTTCAATTGGCGGTTCGGGTGTACAGTGGAGCCGCTCACCACGTTTGACTGTTTCACCAAAAGATTTACAGGGCGAAGCACGCTCGGTTGTTGTACTTATTGAAGCCGATGAGAAAGGCAAGATTACTAACGTGCGCGTAACCCGTAGCAGCGGTATTCCAAGTCTAGATGACAAAGTAGTCCGCGCTGTACGTAGTGCAAAATTTAAACCTTATATGGAAAACGGTGTTGCTTATCCAATTAAAGCAGAGCAACCGTTTGACTTAACCCCTTAAACGAATTTGAGTCCCAACGGCTAACCTTAATCAGGAGTTCGAATATGAACTTTTCAATCTATTGGCAACATGCAGATGCAGTGAGTAAAACCCTGTATTTCATCTTATTGGCAATGTCGATTGCTACCTGGACAGTTTTCATCTTACGTTTGATGGGGACTCGCCAACTAAAACAACAAGCTTATGCTCAACTCTCTCAGGCTATTACTTCGCTCAAAGCAAAGTTACAACCTTTGAGTTTTGAACAACGTAAAGCAGTTGCAGAGCAAGCATTATTGCGTCAGATTTCTGCTGAGAAAGCCAATGCTGATAAAGGTATTTCAGTTTTAGGAACAATTGCTTCAATTGCACCATTCGTGGGTTTGTTTGGTACAGTATGGGGTATTTTCCACGCGTTAGTTGCTGTTGGTAAGAGCGGACAGGCAGGTTTAGCTCAAGTGGCTACACCAGTAGGTGAAGCACTTATTATGACTGGTCTTGGTCTAGCAGTTGCGATTCCAGCGGTATTGGCTTATAACATCTGTGTACGTGCGAATCGTGGCCTTGCTCATGATTTACAAGATCAAGCACACAGTTTGTTAATCGACACCATGTTGCAGCAAGACTCAACTGTAAAGTCTGATGTTAAAACTGCACAGCAAAGTTATGTTGGAGGTCAAGCTTAATGGCTTTTCAATTGGGTGAAGACCACGATAGTGGCATGAATGAGATGAATCTCATTCCGCTAATCGACATTATGTTGGTGTTAATGATCATCTTTTTGGTCACAGCAACAGTTGCCAACCCATCGATTCCATTAACGCTTCCTAAAACAACTGCTGAAATTATTGATCCACCACCAAAAGCAATTACGATTAGTATCAATGCAAATGGTGAAGTGGCTTGGGATACTCAAGTAATTAGCCTTGATGAGCTTCAAAAACGTTTCCAAGAAGCAGGTCAAGGTGCGGTTAAACCGACAGTTCAACTTCGCGCTGATAAAGAGTCGAAGTACGATACTGTTGCTCAGGTAATGTCTCGCGCCAGTGAAGCCGGACTGAGCGATATTGCCTTTGTAAGTGAAAACTAAAAACTAGTTTCACGTAATAAAAAAGCAACCAATTCGGTTGCTTTTTTATTTTCTCATTTATTAATTTTTCATGAGATGTTGGAATTTACTATGTAATTTTAACAGCTTAGGTGGAATTGCAAAGTTGCAGTAACCTTGTGAAGGGTTCTTTTCATAGTAATTTTGATGATAGTCTTCTGCTGGATAGAATGTAGGAGCAGGGGATAATTCAGTCACAATATCAAGATCGTCATCTTTTAATGTCTGAATGGTGTGTTCTGCTGCCTGCTTTTGCTCTTCATTAAAATAGTAAATAACAGAGCGATATTGAGTACCAATATCATTACCTTGGCGGTTTAAAGTCGTTGGATCATGCGTTGCAAAGAACACATCAAGTAACTGAGAATATGTAACTTGTTGTTCATCAAAGTCGATAAGAACCACTTCAGCATGCTGAGTGTCACCTTGACATACTTGCTCATAAGTTGGGTGAGTTGTATGCCCACCAGCATAACCACTTGTTACTTTTTCTACACCACGTATTTGTAAAAATACGGCTTCGACGCACCAAAAACAGCCGCCGCCAAATAATGCCTGTTGCATTGTTTTTTCCTCTATTTCCTGCCTATTACAATAGGGTTTATCTAGTTAGATTACAAAGTAAAGCGTGTATAAAAAAGTAAAGAAAATTGCATTACTTATTTCATTTTACTTTAGGTAAACCCTGTCGAACAATTTGAGAGAAATGCTCACTGCTTTGGTCTGCAAATTGTTCAAAATGTTCAGTACGTGGGTTAATGTGTGCAATTTGATACCACTGTTTCAAGCTAATATTTTGATCGAGTGCTTTAAGATCATATAAATAATTAGGTAAGTAACCAGAGGCAATTAACCGATAATCTTTAGGAAGCTGATATGGGTTAATGGCTTGAACCATATCAAAAATTAAAGTTGTACAATTACTTGTGAGCGTATTGTACCACTTTGGTTCTGCACGTAGTTCATCTGCTTTTTTAAGATATTCTAAAAAGAGCGCTTTTTGCTCCGAGCGAGGCATATTGACCGGAAAATTATAAACTTGCTCTTTACGGATATTGCTACGCGTGTAGACAATATCTTTTTCATCAGATGCAATTAAGCTCAGTTCATATTTTCTAAAGAAGCCGCCAATTGCTGAAAACTCTTCAGTCTTTTCTTTTCGAATTTCGATCGAAAAAACTAAAGGTTGTTGATTTTTAAATTCGAAACTGACTAGCGTATGGGCAATTTGTGGCCCCATCCAGTAAGAGGTAATGATATTTATGCCATTTAACTGGTTCAGGTCAAAAGTACGGGTTTCCCAGCGGACATCATAGGTTCCATCAGGATGCCAGTTGAAGTTACGGACATTATGCAAAGTAATAACATCGCCGTGTTTTTCGTAACTTAGCATATTGGCAACTTCAGGGTTCCAGTCACGGTCTTGACGTGCAGTAATCGAAAAGTACCAAACCAAAGAGCAGGCAAAAGCTAATAGGTAGATTAAAACGTCTGTACGACGGCTAATAATATGCCCATTAAAATATAAACCCGCCATACTTAACGCAAAGGCAATCCATATGCCAATAATAATACGGCTGCCTAACCAGCCAAAAGGTTGTTGGACCCATAGGGCTAAGCATACCCAAATGCTGGAAAGCACAATAAACAACGTGAATAAACTATGTAAAGCGCCGAAGAGGAGGGCGATAATAAATTCACGTGTTCCGATATTGTGCATAGGCGACCAGAAAATTATTTTTTATAAGTGGCAAATTCGAATGAAGTTCCTGATTTTTCATCTACTTGCTGCTCACTTGCAGTTTTATGGAATTCATTCGGTATTGTTGGATAATGTGCATCACCTTGTACATCTAAGTCAACATGAGTGAGCTCAAGACGGTCTGCAATTGACAAGGTTTGCTTAAAGATTTCACCACCACCAATAATGAACAAAGCTTGCTTTTCGGTATTTTTGGCATCTTCTAAAGCAGCATTTAAAGCATCTTCAATTGAATACGCAATTTTTACGCCGTCAAAATGCCAGTTAATGTCACGGGTAATCACCCAGTTCACACGGTTCGGTAGAGCACGGCCCATAGACTCAAGCGTTTTGCGGCCCATGATCACCACACCACCTTGTGTGATTTCTTTAAAGTGTTTTAAGTCGGCAGAGATATGCCATGGCAACGCATTGCCTTTACCAATACAGTGATTTTTGTCCATTGCGACAACGTGGACAACTTCTACATTTTGCCATGCCATAATCTTATTCTCTAAACCGTAATCTAATGAAATTTAAGCCGTCGTTATACTGCAACTGGTGCTTTAATTGCCGGATGTGACTCGTAACCTACAATCTCGATGTCTTCAAATTTGAAGTCGAAAATATCTTTAACTTCTGGATTAAGTTTTAATTGGCAAAGTGGTAATGGCTCACGCGTCAATTGTAGTTTTGCCTGCTCAAAATGGTTGGCATAAAGATGCGTATCGCCACCTGTCCAAACAAAATCACCAACATCTAAGCCACACACTTGAGCAATCATATGAGTGAGTAAGGCATAACTGGCAATATTAAATGGCACGCCTAAGAATACGTCAGCACTACGTTGATAAAGCTGGCATGACAACTTGTTGTCTTGTACAAAGAATTGGAAGAGCGTATGGCAAGGCGGTAAAGCAACTTGTCCAGCCTCATTTGGGTTCCAGCCAGAGACAATTAAACGGCGTGAATTTGGGTTGGTTTTAATTTCATTAATTAACCATTTAATTTGGTCAAAACCATCTTGGTTATAAGTACCATCGGCATTTTTAGTTGCGCCGAAATTACGCCATTGATGGCCATAAACTGGGCCAAGCTCATGTTCTGGGCGGCCGAAACGGGCAGTTTGTTCTGCTGTTGCCCATTCATCCCAAATGGTGACTTTATTGTCTTGTAAGTACTTAACGTTAGTATCGCCTTTTAAGAACCAAAGTAACTCAATCACGATAGAACGAAAGTGAACTTTTTTTGTGGTGAGTAAAGGAAAACCCTTAGAGAGATCAAAACGCATTTGATGACCAAATACAGAACGGGTTCCTGTGCCTGTACGGTCGCCTTTGTCACCGCCATTATCAAGGATATGTTGTAGAAGGTCTAAATATGCACGCATAACACTCTCGAGTTCGGATTAATTTCCATAAAATAAAAGGGGGAGATAGCTCAACGATAAATAATTACGCAATAGAGCTGCTTCATCATGAGCCATTGAAGATGATACCTGTTGTAGCCCAAGATGAAAATCTAAAAATAGTTCTATGACATTTTGATGGATGGAATTAGTCAAAACGCTTGGCACGATTTTGATAAATCGAAACAAGAAAAAATCCAACCAGTACAAAGCCTAAAGCTTGTAGTGTTGCGATCCAATTGTGTTGAGGGGGCAGTAACCACATTATAATAGCAACAATAATGAGAGGGTAAATTCTAAGCAGAAACTGGAGCTTAAGTTTATATGAACTGTGCTCTGGAATTTTTGTTTGTAAATATTGCCCGAAATGAAGCCCGAATCCTAACACGAGACTAAGAACAGTGTAAGTCGGCGATAAAGGCTGTACTTGATTGGCTGCATAAATTGCAGCACAAACGACAATAATGAAGATGAGTTTGATGTGACGCGGTGCGTTATACCAATAAGCCAACATAAAAATGAGCCTATTTGTTAAATAACGATTGGGGTGAAAAAATAAAAGCAGCAAGCGCCATAAATGCGATTCCTTGAACGCCCCAGATCAGTAAGTTAGGCATGGTTTTTACAAAAATAAGTGCAAATAAAAGAGCGATAGGAACCCACGTAAATAGGCGGTAAAGTAAACCAGTCGGGTTACTTTGAGCAAAATGCAATTTAAAGTAACGGCAGATTAAAAAAATAACCCCAGTCCCTGTAAACATTAAAATGGTATCTAAAGGCAATGGTTGATATTGATATAACCCAATACAGATTAAGAGGGTAATAATTAAAATGATTAATTTTTTAAAAGTCGGGACTTGTGTATTAAACCAGAATTCCAGCATGGCGAATCTTCTTTCTTGGGAGATAAAAACTGTAGCATAAAAAAGAGGAGCCGAAACTCCTCTGATTTAGATGTTAACTGTTCTTTTGAGGGCCCCAGTCATAAATTTTCTTTTGGTAGGCATACCACATCATCCAAAGGCCTATCAGTAGCATTGGAACGGTGAGGATTTGTCCTTTGGTCATCCAGCCAAACAAGATGAAACCTTGGTCGGCATCCGGCTGACGGAAGAATTCCATCACAAAGCGTGCAACACCATAACCCATTAAAAATAGGGCAGATACAGCCATACGTGGGCGTGGTTTTGAGCTAAACCACCACAAAATAATAAAGAGTAATAGCCCTTCGCAAAGCGCTTGGTAGATTTGAGAAGGGTGACGAACCAGATGTAATGGATCGGTTGGGAAAATCATTCCGAATGGATAATTCGGATCTGTGACCGCACGACCATATAACTCTCCGCCAATAAAGTTACCAATACGTCCGAACATTAAGCCTGTCGGTACACAAGGGGCAACAAAGTCGAGTGTCTGGAACCATGTTTTTTGATATTTTTTACACCAGAATAGCATTGCGATCATGACGCCTAAGAAGCCGCCGTGGAAGCTCATACCACCTGTCCAGACTTGGAATAACCAGATTGGGTTTTCAAGGAATTTATCAAACTCATAGAAAAGCACATAGCCGATACGTCCGCCGAGTACAACACCTAAGGCGCCGTAAAACACCAGATCGGAAACCATGTCCGATGTCCAGCCATCACGCTGTTTGGCACGGTAGGAAGCAAGCCCCCAAGCACATAAAAATGCCAATAAATACATGAGTCCATACCAATGGACTTGAAGAGGTCCTAGATGTATTGCGACCGGATCGATATTAGGATAGGTCAGCATTGCTGCTCCTTGATCTTACGTTTTGACAGATTGTAGCGGAATGATGTGAAAAATGTTGTACATTCAATGTGTAAACATAGGGAACAAGAATCAATGTGTATTGTGGCTTTAGCATGGCATGTTCTGGATGATATGCCCTTGTGTCTGATTTCAAATCGTGATGAATTTTATCATCGACCAACCGCATTGTTGCATCAATGGGAACATACGCCAATCATTGCAGGGCAAGACTTACAGTCGGGTGGTACTTGGATGGGTGTTACGCCGCAGGGCCGATGGGCTGTGTTAACCAATTTCCGTGATGGACGTGATAAAAAACAATATGAGACCTCTCGTGGTCATTTGGTTCAGGCTTTTTTAGAGTCTGATTTGTTACCGATTCGCTTTGCTCAGCAATTAGAACAACAGCAACAGAACTTTGCTGGTTTTAACCTGTTTATGGGAACTGCTGATCAGGCGGTCTATATGAGTAACCGCGGTGAGGCTCCTCAAGTATTAGCCAACGGCGTATATGTGGTTTCGAATGGTTTAATGTCCGATCACTGGGAAAAAACCAGACATTTACGTACACGTTTTACGCAAGAGTTTTTGCCTATGCATCAGCACAAAACAGAAGAGTTAAGTTTGCAGCATGCAGCGTGGGATATTTTAGAAGATGAGCGTAAGGTCACCACAGCATTGTTGCCAAACACGGGCATTCAGCCGGAAATGGAAGAATTATTGTCATCGACTTTTATTCAAAGCCCCGTATATGGAACACGGTGTTCGAATTTTTTAAGAATGACCAATAATGAATGGATATGGTTGGAAAAGACCCAGCAAGGTGAACATAGTGGTCAAATTGTGCAGCAACAGGTGCTTTTAAACCGTTAGAAAAATGCCGATCAAGTGATCGGCATTTTTTTGGGTAAATCAATTAACCGGCAATAACGCCGCCATCTTTACGGGTAATCACAACAGTTGCTGAGCGTGGGCGCGCAGTTTTATTGCTTGGGTCTTTTTGTGTGGCAGGCCAGTTACTTTCTGGTTTTGCGTAACTTGGTGAATCTTCACCAGGGTGCTGAACATTAATAAAAATTGCTTTGTAGTCAGGAGTCATGGCAATACCAGTAATTTCACATTGCTTTGGTCCGACTAAGAAACGACGTAATGTTGCGTCTGTAACTTTGGCGCCTGTTATGGTCTGCTGACCATTTGAAGTTGTTGCTGTACCACCATCACCGATTTGACCCGGCAGAGCTGCAAGCATCATACAGTTAGTAACATCAGTGTAAGCGCCGTCATCGGTTTCAATCCAGAGAACGCCACGTGGGTCAAACCACATACCATCCGGAGATGAAAAATCATTGTTATCTGTTAAGCCGGATAAGTTGATGTTTGAAGCCATTGCTGCTTCTGCGCCAAATAAATAGATATCCCATTTGAAGGTTTCAGCAGTTGTTTTGTCATCAGTTTCTTTAAAACGGATGATATGACCGTTTACGTTTCCTTTTTGTTCTTTTGTGCCTGCATATAGGTCTGTGTAGTTACGTGGATTGGCTGCATCAGTTGCATAGTCTTTACCACGATTTGAGTTATTGGTGAGTGTGACATAGATTTCACCGTTTACTGGGTTGACCGTACACCATTCTGGGCGGTCCATTTTTGTTGCGCCTACAGAATCTGCTGCTAAGCGTGCAAATGTAACAACGTCTGCCTGTGACTTAAACGGGTAGGTGGTGTTGCTTTCATTTAAGCCATTTTTGCCATAAGCAAGTTCAATCCATTGACCTGAGCCATCGTTATTAAACTTAGCAACATACAATTTGCCTGCATTCATGTATTTGTCGCCAGCTGTATAACCACCGTTTATATCTTTGGTGTCCCACACAGCGGTTGAAACGAATTTATAGATGTATTCACCACGAGAGTCATCACCCATATAAAATGCTAATGGTTGACCTACTACGGCACGGCAAGCACTGTCTTCATGTGCGAAACGGCCTAATGAAGTACGTTTAACCGGATTTTGGCGTCCATCAAATGGATCAATCTCAACCATCCAGCCAAATGTATTTGGCCCATTTCGGTAATCTTGGGTAGCTTGAGCTGCTTTTACATCGGCATTCCAGCGATCATACAAGTCTTGTGACTCTACTTGACCAATTGCTGTTTCCCAGCCGTAACGCGAACTTGTGCCTAAATAAATTTGTCGCCCTTGTTCATCAACGTTAGGGATTAACTCACCATTTTTATCTTTTAAGTAAATGATCTTGCCATCTTTATCTTTTTTAGGTGCACCTTTTTCATCTTTCTCATACAGATAAGGTTCATCTTTTTTAACGCCTAAACCATAACGTTTTAATGCAATTTTTTCTGCATCTGTACGTGCATATTCATCGCTACCCGAACGTTGGAAATAACCAATAAAGTTTTCTTCAGTGGTTAAATAAGTGCCCCAAGGTGTATAACCGTTACCGCAGTTATTATGAGTGCCACGTGTTTGACGTCCAGCAGGTGAGAAGCGAGTTGCAAGCAGGCTTGAACCCGCTGCAGCACCTGCAAACTCCATAACTGTAGAAGCTGTAATACGACGATTAAAAATAGAATTTTTAACAATTTCTACTTTTTGAGTGGTTGGATCTTTTTTAATATGAACTACAGAAACCCCATGTGCATTGGTTTCACGAATGACTTCATCTTCAGGGCGACGTCCATCCACTTTTGTAGGACCTTTGGGATGAAGGAAGGTCTGATTAATATATTCGTGATTCATCACCAACAAACCTTGTGCTGACACAGTCTCGTCAAAGCGGTTTGTTGATGTGTTTAAGCCAAAATAATGCATGCCGTCATGGCAGTCGCCAGAGCGAAACTGGAAGCTTGGGCCAGATGGAATATTATTGTCGTCCCAATCTCCAACTCTTGGATTGATTGAGTCACCTAAAGCGTAGATAACATTGGCTTCATAACCTTCAGGTACAGTCACAATATCATTTAAATTTTTAGCTACGGGCGTAAAAGTGAGTTTTTCCGGTTTTTTATTTGGGTCTACAGGTGTGGTTCCACCATTATTAGAGCCAGAGTCATCATCGTTATCATTACAGCCAGTTAAAGTAGAAGCTAAAGTCAGTGCTACTGCACCGCTTGCTGCTTTGGTGATTAAACTACGACGACTGATGTGTTGTTCTAAAATGTCACGAAAGTGGATATTGTCAGAAGTATTATTGTCCAATTCTTGGTCTTCATGATATGGCGTCAGCTCTGTCATGGGAAATTCCTAAGTTAATAAAGAGATTGTTCTAAAAGTCTTCATGAGCTTAGTTTGTGAATGTGACGAGGCTTTGACGTTTTGATGATAAGTTAATGAAATATTTGACCGTTTAGTGAAAGGTTGAAGGAATTTTATTTTTTTAATGAGACTTTAAAAATAAAAGAAACCTGCATAAAGCAGGCCTCTTTTATAGTGTTGAAAGAAATCATTTCTTCACAACAGATGGTGCAATTGGGTCGGCAGTGATATAGCCAACTGCTGCTGCAAATTTATTACTGTAATTTGTATTAATTGCAGTATCAATTTGAGCGAGTAAATCTGCGCTAATACCAGTACGAACACCATCTTTTTCTTTGTAGAAACGGTTCCATTCGTCACCTGGATGTTGGAAGTTACTCATGATGTAAGTCCAACCGTTTACCTCGTCGACTGCATGTAGACCCGTCGATTCAGCACCTGCCGGTGTAGATAAAATACGGATGAGCTGTTTGGTATCAACGTTATAAGCCCATAAGAAGTTATTTAAGTGGTTACCAGAGTCTTCACCGATAAATAAAGTGCGAAGTTTTTCTGAGAACTTCAAGTTATCAGGGCTAGCAATTTGCTCTGGGTCAGCAGTGTTCCCTAAGCTGTCAAAGCTAATATCTTTACCTTTAATGAGAAGGTTAGATTGGCTAGGTACCCACTCACTATTGATTGCAACATTTGAGCTGTCTTTCTGACCACCAGTTAATGTGTGCTCCAAAATACCACCAGCAGTGATTTTCGGGAATTTAACGTTGTGCTCAGCAAGATAACCGCTACCACCTTCAACCATTGAATCGACAATATTAGCTAAAGCCGAATAAGCTTTTTTATCTGCAATATTTACTGTTGTGCCTTCGTTTTTGGTCAATGCCATTGAAGCACCCATGTAAGCAGCATAACGGTGTGTTTCAAGGAAAGCCGCTGCAAGTTTAGTTCTGTCGCTATTATCTTTAAGCTTGAGATATACACCAGTTTTACTTAAATAAGTAAATTTAAAACCTTGAGCTTCCAATTCTGCTTTTTGGGCAGCTTGTTGTAGTTTTAAACGCTCTTTTGCAGCTTTGGCTAAAGCTTGTTGTTCTGGAGTACCTTTGTCGCCCGCATCAATAGCCTCTTTCTCTGCTGTTGTTGCATCGCTTGGATATTTAGCAATTTGTAGAACTGACTCAAAAATATCAGTTCCTTTAATGCCGCTCTTGATGAGGTTTTCAATCTCGGCACTTGTTGCATGACCAAGTCTGATCCAAGAAATCTGACCAGTCGTTGTATCACTAAGTACTGTTGTATATTTTGCAATGTAGAGTGTACCTGCAGATAAATCTTTCTCCTTATCTGCAACGAACATAAATAGTCCGCCGTTGGTATAGTCATCACCCATTAACACAGTGCGGTTATCAGGGAAAACCTGTACAAGTTCGTGTGAAATACGGCCTAAACAATAGTGCTTTGTAACGCGACCAGTACCATCTGCATTTACGGTAATTTCTGGCAAGTGGCCATAGTTATATGGATTGGCAATGTTTTCATCGCCATATATATTTTTACTGAAGGCTTTAAGTGTTGAAAGTGATTGACCTAATTTTTGGTCAAAAGCATCTGGTTCGTATTCTTCACTAGAAAGATGAGTTCCCCATGGAGATAAACTTGCACCACAAGTAATCCATAGTCCATGTGCACTTGAAGTATCAACGTTATGGTATTTAATTAAAGTTAAGTGACCTGTCTTTGGATCTTGATCTAAAGTTAAAACAGCAATCGGAGATGATAATTTACCGTAAGTATCACCACCATTTTGGTCTTTTGATAGATATTCAAATTGGACCACATGGAACACTGGGTTACCGGATACACCCAATGCTTTCTTGTCAGCATCTGTGAAATCTTTGCCTGTTGCTTGTTTGAAACTAATGAGAGAACTACCATCTGGGCAGTCAGAGAAGAATTGACGTTCTTTACCTGCAACTGATTTATCAATAATTGGCTTATTATTAATATCGTAATAACCACCCGCGATGACTTTTCCTCCTTTACCATCAGGCACTTCTGTACCTGTTAAGAAGAATGGTTTATAAGCGAGTTGGTATTCTGTTTTGCTGCCATCTTCCCATGAAATAGCAAGTTTTGATGCACATGCTGTTGTGGCAATATCTGCTACCGTTGAAGGAGCTGGCATTGATGTGAATGTTGCATTCTTAAAGTTAATTGGCTTTGACGGAGTGACAATAGATGAGTCGTTATCGCTATCGTTACAACCTGCTAACGTTGCTGCCGTAGCCATCGCACCTAATGGAAGAAAAGGGATCCCCGTAAACCATTTTAAAATATCGCGACGTGTTGGGTGGTTAGAAGCAGTGGTCATAATAAATCCGTAACTTTTGTGTGTATATTTGTTGAGTCGATTCTATGGATTGAAAATGACACTTTTCTTACATTTTTAAGTCACTTTGAAGACAGTTTATTGCTTTGTAGATTAAAAAGCGTTCTATATAAAAAAGCCTGAACTTAGAAGTTCAGGCTTTTTTATATTATTTTTATTCAGCAGAATGGGTTTTTCTCTTTTCAAGAATTTTGCCGAAGAGTAAGCCTATTTCGAAAAGTAGCCACATTGGAATTGCTAGCATCACCATCGAAATCGCATCGGGTGGGGTAATAAACATCGCTACAAAGAAGCATCCTACAATAATAAAACGTCGTTTTTCAGCAAGGCTTTGCGTATTTACCACACCAATCAAAATGAGTAGCAAGGTTGCGATAGGGATTTCAAAAGTGACACCAAACACCAAAAATAGCTTTAAGCAGAAGCTTAAATAACTATTAATGTCGGTCATTGGGGCTACTGTTTCAGGTGAAACGCTAATAAAGAAATGTAATATGGCAGGCAGGGTAATGTAATAAGCAAAAGCGACACCTGCATAAAATAAAATAATACTACCGATCAGTAACGGCAGCGCTAAATGACGCTCTTTTTGATAAAGCGCTGGGCGAACAAAAGACCATATTTCATAAAGAATAAATGGCATTGCCAGCATGAGCGCAACAAATAAATTAAGTTTAAATGGCGCCATAAAGGTTGCTGTAACATCCGTTGCAATCATGGAAGATGAGGCAGGAAGTTGTAACCTTAGAGGCTCAGATAATAATTGATAAGTATGATTTCGAAAGGGCAGTAAACAAAAAAATAAGAATAATGTTACCCCTACAATCCTAAATAAATGACGTCTTAAAACCACCAAATGATTCATGATTGGCATTTGGTCTAGGTTTTCTTGACTATTTACAGCGGTTGAAGGCAGTTGGTTCATACGGCAATCTTCAATTCAACAGGAGATGTTTCTGAAATATCAGTTTGAGGAGCCAAAGGCTTAACTTTAGTCAGATACGGCACTTTGTAATGGCCCGATATAGGAGTACATTTCCAAATAGGCTTTTGTGTTGTTTTAGCTGTTTCAGTTGCTTCTAAAGATTCTGAAACCTGCTGTTTTTGTATTTCTTCAAGCTGTTGTTGTACTTTACGTTCCAATGCTTCAATGCGGTTAAGTTCCTCTTGCATTTCTTTGCGGAACTCAGACAGACGTAGCTCCTGATCAATCTCGTTTTGCAGATTCGTAATATAGCGTTTTAGTCGAACATACCAGCGACCTGCAAAGCGTGCAGCTTCCGGAAGCTTCTCTGGACCTAAAACTAAAATTGCAATAATTGCAAAACAGAGTAACTCTGTCATTCCTACATCAAGCATGGGTCAAACCTTTAGCTTTTCACTGATGTGCTTTCAGATGTTTTAACTTGTGCATCAATTGTACGAGGGCTATTTAAAGATGCAGCTTCGTCTTCTTCACGAACTGACTTTTTAAAATCTCTTACTGCACCGCCTACATCTTTACCGATATTTTTTAGCTTAGATGTACCGAACAATAAAATAACGACAATTGCGAAAATAACGACATGCCAAATAGATAAACCAGCCATGATTTTATACCTCTTTTTAGTTCGCTTTATATCAACAGGTTGCCATGACAGGAATGTGACACTTATATTTCATTTTTAAGACAATATTTATAAGTGGCCACTTATGACCAGATTTTTAAAGATATTTTTTGGGAGGATTTTTAAATTTTATTGAGCTTCGTTCTTAGACGAATTTACTTGAAATAGATCATACATTTCAAAATCAAAAGGTGTAGCATAACAGGCTGATTTTGACGAGCGAGAGGAGAGAGCGTGGCATTATTACTGCCTATATTGGCATTTATCACAGGACTTCTACTTGCTCAGACCTCCATTTCAGAAACCATAAAACCTATTCTCTCAGCTTGGCTTGCACGACTCCTGATTCCGATTGTGATTATTTACAACATGGTCTTTTATCAATCGGGAAGCTTGAGCTTAATGCTCTTTAGTTTTGGTTCGGCGTTCATTATTTTCTTTGCTTATTTGGCTTTATTTAAAGACCGCTTATTGGCACTTTGCGTAAGTTATACCAACATGGGGTGGCTTGGTTTTCCTTTCGCTATGGCTTTATTCGGTCCTGAAGCAACTGCTCCAATTGTTGCTTTATATATTGGAATGTCGCTTTTTGGCAATGCTTGGGCTGTGACTGCCGTTACTACGGCACCGCAAAGTAAGCTCAATATATTAAAAAAGGTTTTAACTTCACCACCTTGTATATCGATATTCTGTGCTGTTGTGCTCAGACTTTTAGGGGCCCAACATATCGAAAGCCCTGCTATACATTGGGTTTATGAGGTTGCTAAATTTGCAATGACTTTTGCAGGTATGTGTGTGCTTGGAATGTGGCTGCGCCGTACCAGAGTTTATATAAAAGATTTAATTTACAGTACAAAAGCTCAAGCATTTAAAGTGGCCTGTGGATTTATACTTTGTGGATTAAGTTATAGATTTTTACCGATTTCAAATATAAATCAGCACATCGGTGTAATGTTTTTAATGTTTTGCTTGCCACCAGCAGCCAATATTGTTGCGTTAGAGACACATTATCAAGGGACAGGGAGATCTGCGGCTTATATCGCTTCAGGGACGATTGTGAGTTGTGTGTGTATTGCGATTTATGCGGTGTTTTTACATGTAGCATTATAATTAATTTTAAATTTTCTTCCCCCACATTTACTTGTGCGAAGGCGGCATGGATGCCGCCATGTCACTGCGGTAGCAAGGATGTACCGTCAGTGACATAAATGGTTTTGTTACTTTTGCCAAAACAAAAGTAAGGTATTGCCTATACAAAGCCGAATACTTTCTAACGTGGTATTCAAAGGCTATATGGAAAAAAATTATACTAAACTTTCTCTAAATAACTGCATCGCTTGTCCACGATGACTAATCTTATTTTTTTCTTCTTTAGACAACTCAGCGCTAGAAACTTGTAGCTCAGGCAACCAGAACAGTGGGTCATAACCAAAACCATTTTCACCACGTGGCGCTTCTAAAATTTCACCATGCCAGATGCCTTGGAAAATTTGTGGCAATGGATCTTCCGCATGAGTCACTAAAGCAAGTACGCACACAAACATACCTTCAATCGCTTCACCATTTTTACGAAATGGCAAAAGGTCATTTAATAATTTGGCATTATTCGCTGCATCGTCACCATGTTCTCCAGCATAACGTGCTGAATAAATACCAGGTGCACCCCCTAAAACCGGAACACAAATACCGGAGTCATCAGCCATAGCAGGTTTCCCTGAAATCTTAGAGGCATGACGCGCTTTAATAATGGCATTTTCAATAAAGCTTAAGCCGTCTTCAATGGCGTCGGGAATATTTAGGTGACCCTGAGGAATAATTTCTACAGGCAACTTGAGCTGTTCAAAAAGTTTTTCAAACTCTGCGACTTTACCTTTGTTGTTACTTGCAAGGACTAAAGAGCCCTGATCAAACCAATGTGGGGTAGACATAAGATAACCAAATTTTATAACCAATATTGAACGTGAGCTATGTTACGTGTTTTTTGAAAGGGGATATAGAGCAAAACAAATGGAATATAAATTTAGAAGCTTAAAAAACTAAAACCACCTTATAGGTGATATAAGGTGGTTTTAGTCGAGTAAGTATAAGCTGGATTATTATTGTGCTTGAATCCATTTATCCGCGCGGTCACGTGCCATACGGATTTGCTCTTGAGTTAAGTTTGCAGCAAGAGCCGTCTTTTTACCTTCAGATAAGCTAATCACTTTATTGTCGAGCATGCCATCACGAGTTGAAAGTTCATACCACTGGTAAGCACCTACGTAGTTTTTCTTTTGCTCTTCCATCATCGCAAGGTTGTAGCTTGCACGGTTATCGCCGTTACTTGCCGCTTTTTCGAAATATTTACGAGCCATAGCTTCGTCTTTCTTAACGCCAATACCATCAGCATACATACGGCCAACATTTAATTGCGCAGGTGAAAGACCTTGATCAGCAGCAGCTTTAAACCATGCAAATGCTTGTTTATCGTCTTTTGCTACATCTTTGCCGTATTGATAACGTGTACCAAGATAAAACTGTGCTCCAGCTTGACCCGCTTGAGCAGCTTTTTGAAGGTCATGAATCCCCATTGTGGAGAAGCGCGCAGCTTGGCTCGCAACCGATTGTGGCTGGGCGATATAATCTGCATGAGCCTGCATACTTAGCAGTCCTGCAATTAGTGTGCTAAATAATGTCTTTTTCATAGTGCACTCACTCGATAAATAGCGACTTCACCAAACAAATTCGGAACATGTTTGCTTAACAGGCTTCCCTGCTGGTTTCCATTGACGGCGAGTCGATTAATAATTTGTATTTGATTTTCCGCACATAGTGCTTCGAAATCTTTAAACGTACATAAATGAATGTTGGGGGTGTTATACCACATATATGGTAGAGCATCCGATACAGGCATCATCCCTTTTAATGCTAGAAAAGAGCGAGTCTTCCAGTGTGCAAAGTTTGGAAAAGTGATAATGGCCTGTTTACCCACACGCACCATGTCTCTTAATAAAACATCGGGTGCATCTACGGCTTGCAAAGCCTGTGCCATAACCACATAGTCAAAAGACTGGTCGGCAAAACGGCTTAAACCGAGATTCAAATCTTGTTGAATAATATTTAACCCGCGACTGACGGCAATTGCAATCTTTTCTTGATCAATTTCTAAACCATAAGCACGAATTTGATGCTTTTGGCTCATATGAGCGAGTAATTCACCGTCACCACACCCTAAATCGAGTACGCTAGAGCCGGGTTTAATCCACTTTTCTGCCAGTTGTTGATCAATACGCATTAGCTTGCCTCCAGTGATGTCGATTTTAAATGTTCTTCACCGCCTAAGAAAGCGCGCAGTGTTTTGACATACAGTGGAATCGGGAATAAGAACGAGTCATGACCTTGTTCAGCATCAATATCAAGATAACTTACCGGTTTATGATTGGTAATGAGTGCATCTACAATTTCTTGTGAGCGACTTGGTGCAAAACGCCAGTCAGTGGTGAATGAGACAATCAGGAACTGGCATTTGGTTTTACTCATCGCTTCTGTAAGCGAGTGACCGTACTCACGCGATGGATCAAAATAATCCAAAGCTTTGGTCATAATGAGATAAGTATTGGCATCAAAGTTACGACTGAACTGTTCACCTTGATAACGGAGATAACTTTCGACCTGAAACTCGACATCAAAACCGTACATAAACTTGCCGGATTTTAAATCACGACCAAATTTTTGTTTCATGGCTTCTTCAGAAAGATAGGTAATATGGCCAACCATACGAGCCAAAATTAGACCACGCTTCGGATAGCTATCATTTTCCAAATAACGACCATGATGGAAGTCCGGGTCAGACAGAATTGATTGACGTGCCACTTCGTTAAACGCAATATTTTGTGCTGAAAGCTTTGGCGCACTGGCAATAACGACACATTTTTGTAAACGGTCAGGGTAGTCTACCGACCATTGTAACGCCTGCATGCCACCCAAAGAACCGCCGACCACCGCATACCAGACACTTATTCCTAAGCGGTCAGAAAGCATGGCTTGAGTTTTGACCCAGTCACGGACCGTTACTAACGGGAAATCTGGACCATAGGGACGATTGTCATTTTCCGGATTTGGTGAAGTTGGACCGGTTGATCCACTACATCCGCCAATATTATTAAGCGCAACTACAAAAAATTTATTTGTGTCGATTGCCTTGCCCGGGCCAATACAGCTATCCCACCATCCAGCTTTTTTATCATCTTCATGGTGATAACCTGCTGCATGATGATGTCCGGAAAGGGCATGACAGATTAAAATCGCATTTGATTTATCTGCATTTAAAGTGCCGTAAGTTTCAACCATTAACTCAAAGCGCGGTAAAACACGGCCACATTCAAGATGTAAGGGTTCTTCAAATTGGAACTTTTGCGGAGTGACTAACCCCACTGAGTCAGCTGGAAAAGACACGGGAACATTTCGCCTTTTAAATCTTTCAGGAATAAAAAGAAAGGATACCAAGCTAGGTATCCTTTCCAAAGTCTTTTTTTTAATTAAACAGCGGCGGCAACAACCTGATCTGTACTTAAAACACCTTGATCAATCAAACGGTTGGTACATGCAATAATAGCTTCAATAGATGAAGTGACTGTGTTGTCGTGAACACCTGCACCAAATGAGCCTCTGCCTGTACCTTTCACTTGAAGTTCAATTAAGGTTAATGCTTTGGCATTTGCACCTGAACTAATACTGCGTTCTTCGTAGTTCAATACATCAATTGGTAATTGAAGTGCATTTAAGAATGCAGAGATAGGACCATTACCTTCGCCACGTAATTGTTGAGTTTCACCTTCAACATCAATCTCAAGTTCAATAATTTGAGTACCATTAATGTCAGATAACTTATAGTTTTTGACCGTGTAATGATGGTTTTTCACTTCAACATACGTGTCTTTAAATAAAGTCCAGATTTGTTTAGCACTAATCTCTGTACCATTCTCATCAGTATATTGTTGAACAACCTGACTAAATTCGATTTGTAAACGACGAGGCAATACAACGTTATAGTTTGATTCTAATAAGTAAGCGATACCGCCTTTACCAGACTGACTATTTACACGAATGACAGCATCATAGTCGCGGCCCAAATCTTTCGGGTCGATTGGTAAGTAAGGCATATCCCAGATTTCTTCGTTTTTCTGGTATTCAAAGCCTTTTTTGATTGCGTCCTGATGCGAACCAGAGAATGCAGTAAATACCAAGTCACCTGCATATGGATGACGAGGGTGTACAGGTAAACCAGTACATTCTTCAACCGTTGCAATGACTTCATTAATATTAGAGAAATCTAATTCTGGTGCTACACCTTGGGTGTACATGTTCAATGCAATTGCAGCAACGTCAACGTTACCGGTACGTTCGCCATTACCAAATACGCAGCCTTCAACACGGTCGGCACCTGCCATAATGGCAAGTTCTGATGCAGCAATACCACAGCCACGGTCATTGTGACAATGAACAGAAATAATGACGCCATCACGACGTGCCAAATTACGATGCATCCATTCGATTTGGTCTGCATAAACATTTGGTGTGGAAACTTCGACAGTCGCAGGTAAGTTCAAAATAACTTTATGATCTGGGCGTGCATCCCAAATTTCTGTAACCGCATCACAGACTTCTTTTGCTACTTCTAATTCAGTTGCAGAGAAGCATTCTGGGCTATACTGGAAAATCCAATCAGTTTCAGGATATTGCGCAGCATATTCTTTCACTTTCTGAGCTGCATTCACCGCCAACTGTTTTGCGCCATTAACATCTACATTCAACACTTTTTGACGGAAAGTTGGAGAGTTAGAGTTATAAATATGCACAATTGCGCGCTTAGCACCTGCTAAAGCTTCGAAAGTACGCTCAATTAAATGGTCACGTGCCTGAACCAATACTTCAATGTATACATCATCAGGAATATGATTTTCTTCGATCAACATACGAGTAAAATCGAAGTCAATTTGAGACGCAGAAGGGAAGCCGATTTCAATATGTTTAAAACCGATTTTTACAAGCATTTTGAACATTTTGAACTTTTGTTCCATGTTCATCGGTTCAAAAATTGCTTGGTTACCATCACGTAAATCCGTGCTCATCCAGATTGGCGCTTTTGTAATTTCATTATTTGGCCATTGGCGGTCTGGTAAATCGACTCGCTGGTACATACGGTGGTATTTTTTGCTAGGGTCAGCCAACATCATGAGAAAACTCCTTATCTCGTAGCACGGTTGCGTCAAGTATCGTGTGAAAGGCAACGTCTACAGTTATATATGGTATCTAATACAGAAAAATTAAAGGGAATTTGAAAAGGTCTGCTCTAAAATACAGACAAAAATTTATACGCGCGCGAGGCGCAGCATCAGGAGTTCGAGATGATGTCTTGCTTGAGTAGGCTGGGCAAACAAGTAATTCGTTTTCATCTATAGACCATGAAATAGTAAGTTTGGTGGTTTGCAAATATGCTTATTGTTTAGATATACCACATCTAAACGATGATTACACGTTGTGCAAAAGTCTTATAGAGATTTTAATTTCAGTGTTTAGAAAATAATTTTCTAATTTTCCATTGTTTTATGTTTTGTTGAAAATAATTTTCATTATTTTGCCTTATTGAGGTAAAAATAATTAATTAGCTCAAATAAGGCAAAAATAAATAGTGTTACAGTTCAGCCCATTTACGCATGAGATTATGGTAAAGGTTAGTCAGTTTAATTACTTCACTATGATTATCACCCAGTTGCATTCTTAGGTTTTGTACCGTTTGATCTAAGTTAAAAAGCATATGTCGCTCGGCGTCATCACGAACCATACTTTGCACCCAGAAAAAAGAAGCAATACGGCAGCCAGAAGTAATTGCAGTCACTTCATGTAAGCTGGTGGATGGATATAAAATCATATCTCCTGCTGGGAGTTTCACTTCGTGATAACCATAAGTGTCTTCTACGACCAGATCACCACCTTCATATTCTTCAGGTTCGCTTAAAAATAAAGTGCATGACAAATCAGTTCTAAGCCGTTCATTTGTACCACGTATGCGTCGGATAGAATTATCTACATGGAAACCAAAAGACTCCTGATTCTCATAACGATTAAAAAGAGGAGGGATGATATCAAGTGGAATTGCAGCAGATAAAAATAAAGGGTGTGTGCCTAGTGCCTCAAGAATAATATTGCTGAGATGGTGAGTAAGAGGGTGATCTTCAGGTAGCTGCTGATTGCGTTTTACAGTTGCAGAGAGTGTACCAGCGGTTACTTTGCCATTGACCCATTCAATTTTATCCATTTCATTACGAAAATATTGGACCTGCTCTTTACTCAAGACATTGGGAATATGATGGATCACGGTGATACCTGCGAGTAATAATAGTAGAAAATTAAAATAGCCTCTAACAAGAGAGGCTATTTTATATTATAAACCATAAAAATATTATGGGATTCTAGGTTAACTTAGTATTTAAAGTTAACTGCTAGAACTGCACTACGGCCTTCTGCTTCTGTTGCATAGTGAGAAGCGTAAGCTTTAGTGAAATAGCGCTTATCAGATAGGTTGTTGATATTTAATTGAAGATCAACATTTTTATTTACGTTGTAACGTGCCATCGCATCGTAACGTACGTAAGATGGAACCCATTTAGTATTTGCTACATCACCATATACTTTGTCAGAGTAAACAGCGCCAGCGCCTACCGTCAATTGTGGAAGTACTCTATAGGTAGTCCATAACGTAGCAGCTTGCTTAGGTACGTTTGGCATTTGGTTGCCATTATAAATGGATTGGTCAGTACATTTTCCGCTACGGCAAGATTTACCATTTTTGGTTAGTTCACTGTCTAAATAAGTATAGCCAGCTGAAATGTTCCATTTATCAGTAATTTCACCATTTAAGCCTAATTCAAAACCATCAACTTTACTTTCACCTACATTTGCATAAGTAGTTGGGTCGATTTGTACACGTGTATTTTGTTTTTCAGTACGGAAAATAGCAGCTGTTAAATTTAGGTGGTTATCTAGGAAATCCCATTTCGTACCGATTTCAAATGTTTGTGCCTCTTCGGGATCAATCATTTGATTATTGGCATTAATTGTTTCGCTATTATCCCCCCAACCTGCATTTAAGCCGACTGGACTAGCTGAGGTTGCATAGCTTGTATAAATTGAGCCATTCTCTGTTGGTTTAAATGTAATGCCCGCTTGATAGGTCACGAAATCTGAATCATTTTTTGCTGTATAGGCCGCTGCACTAGAAGTGGCTAAGAAGTTTTGTTCAGCTTCAAACTTATCCCAACGTAGGCCAAGATCTAATAACCATTTTGGTGTGATCTCAATATTGTCGAGTAAGTAGACAGAAGTACTTTCTACAGTTGCATCAAAGTCTGGGCGTGCTTGTAAACGGTCAACAAATGGCTTTTGAGTTGGACCATTGAGCGAAGTACACCAATTTGTTGATAAGTCTGAACAATCGCTATAGAAGCCAGTACTAGAAACATTACCTTTGGCATCAATAATGTTATAGCCGCCTTTATCAGTTTTTTGTTTGCTGTACTCTGCTCCTACATTAAATCTGTGCTTTAAGAAGCCAGTATCAAATTTACCTGTAAGTGCTAATTGATCGGTAAATGTCTCACTATCTGTAATAGCTGAGTTCAAACGATGCCAAACAAGACCTTTGCCAACATTACCTTTTGAGTCATCTGGGTTTGTCCAGACATAATCATTTTTTGATTTGGCATACATGGCCGTATTAGTAATAGTTATATTGTCGGTAAGGTCGTGTTCTAATTTAATTGTACCGATGTGATTTTCTTGCTTTTGAAAATCTCGATCTTTCCAGCCGTAATATGTACCTTGTTTGACTTCAGCCGGTTTACCTTGAGCTTTTCCAAGAGATGAATCCCAATAAGGAATACCTGAATCAGGTTTATCATCAGTTTGTAAATAATAGTAGCTCAAAGTTGCACGTGTCGGTGTATCTAAGCCAAAAGTAATACTTGGTGCAATACCAACACGTTTATATTCAGCCCCATTACTTTGGCCAGCCTTTTCATTTTGATGTCCCAAAACAGCTACACGTGCTGCAATGCCATTTCCAAAGTCTTTATTACCATCTAAAGTGATACGTTGGTAGTTATCAGTACCAGCGGCTACTGAGCCTTCTAGAAAATCACCCTTTTTAGCTACCTTGGAAATCATATTGATGCTGCCACCAACTGAACCTGCACCACCCATTGCTGATGCAGAACCTTTGGTTACCTCTACTTGCTCGACCGCAAACATTTCACGGTTTTGTGAGGTAGAGTTGCGGATACCATCAATATACATAGAGCTTTCTGAACTATAACCACGGATGAAAGGTCGATCACCATTCGGATTACCGCCTTCACCTGCACCTAAAGTAATGCCAGGAACAGTACGCAATGCATCTGCTAAAGTTGTTACTTTTGTATCTTCTATAAGTTGTTTTGAGATAACTGATACTGATTTAGGAGTATCTAGAAGGGGAGCAACAAATTTAGAGTTTGCTGATTGATCAACCTTTAAAGATTCTTCTTGAGTCGCTTTAGTATGAATAGTTGGTAATTGCGAAACTGCTTCTTGCGCCATCGCAGTTGTTGCTATCATCGAGAGCGATGAGGCGATTGCAGAGGAAACAATTTTTTTACGTGTTCTAATCAATGACATGACTTTCAGGACTTAAATATAAACGTTATGCGAATAATAATAATTCTTATTTATATGTACAGTTTGTGTTAATTGGATTTGCCGATAGAATTGTGAAGGAAATGTGAAAGTTTTAATCACTTTTAGTTGCAAATTGGCCCTAATTATTTGATTAAACTTAACTGTTTGGAAAATCGATAACTTTATTAAAATTAATTGTAATTTTAGATTTGTAAAGAATAGTTAAAAAATTACTTTTGCTTAACGTTGCATTAAAAAAAATTAAAAAATCATAAAATTACTGTGAAATTTCCTAAAAATACGTCCTTCAATTTTATGATCTGATCGGTTAATTTTGTATATCTTGAAAGTTGTCATATAATACAGCACTTTTTTAAAAACTGTTCCTACTAACTAATTTTTATCGAGGAAGCCATGCAAGTAACGACTGAAGCGGTTTCGGGCGTTGCCCGTCGTTTAAATGTTTCTGTACCGACGAGCCGTATTAACGAGCAATTTGAAGCTCGTTTGAAGCGCACTGCCAAAACTGTGAAGATCAACGGCTTCCGTCCGGGCAAAGTACCTGCAAACGTTGTTCGCCGCGAATACGGTGCAAGTATTTATCAAGAAGTTGTGAATGACATCATTCGTGACAGCGTATTTGAAGCAATTCAACAAGAAAAAATCAATGCGGTAGGTATGCCGAACATTGAGAAAGTTGAACATAAAGAAGATGCTTTAGTTTTTGAAGCAACTGTAGAAGTTTATCCTGAAGTTGAAGTAAAAGCATTTGACGGTTTGGAAGTTGAACGTAAAACAGCTGAAATTAAAGACGCTGACGTTGACACCATGATCGAAAACTTGCAAAAGCAACGTCAAACTTGGGCTGTAACCAAGGGTATGGCGAAAAAAGACATGCAAGTGACTTTTGACTTTGAAGGTTCTATCGACGGTGAGAAGTTCGAAGGCGGTTCTGCTGAAGACTTTAAACTTGTGTTAGGTTCAGGCCGTATGATTCCTGGCTTCGAAGACGGTATCATTGGCATGAAAGCTGGTGAAGAGAAAGTTATTGATGTAACTTTCCCTGAAGATTACCAAGCTGAAAACTTAGCGGGTAAAGCAGCTCAGTTCAAAATCACTGTGAAGCAAGTTGAAAAGCCTAAACTTCCAGAGATTGATGCTGAATTCTTAAAAATCTTCGGTGTTTCTGAAGAAGAAGGCATTGAAAAATTAAAAGCTGACGTTCGTAAAAACATGGAACGTGAAGTTCGCAATGGTTTACGTAACCAAGTTAAACAAGCTGCATTTGATGCTCTTGTTGCTGCTAACGAAATTGAAGTTCCAGCTGCAATGGTTGCTCAAGAAATTGACCGTCAACGTCAACAAATGGTTCAACAGTTCACTCAACAATTTGGTGGTGCAGGCGCGCAATCTTTTGACAAGAGCATGCTTCCTGACGAATTGTTCAAAGAACAAGCAGAACGTTCTGTTAAGCTTGGCGTATTGGTAAGCAAAGTATTAGCTGATGCTAAACTTGAAGTTGACCAAGCACGTGTTGATGCTTACATCGACGACATGGCTTCTTCTTATGAAGATCCAACTGAAGTGATTGAATACTTCAAAAATGATGCTCAACAACGCGCTCAAATTGAAGCTGTTGTGTTAGAAGATCAAGTTGTTGATCACATCTTAGCTTCTGCTAAAGTGACTGACAAAGCAGTATCTTATGAAGATTTATTGAAAGAACAACAAGCTCGCCGTATGGGCTAATCTTTTGAGAAGTCAGGAAAAGGCGCTTTAGGCGCCTTTTTCATTTTTAGGTATATGGTTAATTTGAGTACGTCTTAAGTACTTAGGTATAAATAATATAATATTTCAGTGCGAACCTTTTGCAATTTGAGAAATTATCCCGCATATTGTTGCCATAGGTTAAGTCACAAAAAATTTAGGAATAAATAACGTATGTATGTTCCAACAATTGAAAATGCTTTAGTTCCTGTTGTGGTTGAACAATCTTCTCGCGGCGAACGTTCTTTTGATATTTATTCACGACTTTTACGTGAGCGCGTCATTTTTCTAACTGGTGAAGTTGAAGACAACATGGCAAATTTAATTGTTGCCCAAATGTTGTTCTTGGAAGCTGA
The DNA here is from genome assembly GCF_033599315.1 of Acinetobacter sp. OYA S30. Taxonomy (NCBI): domain Bacteria; kingdom Pseudomonadati; phylum Pseudomonadota; class Gammaproteobacteria; order Moraxellales; family Moraxellaceae; genus Acinetobacter; species Acinetobacter sp. OYA S30. Next base: position 114,350 of record NZ_JAWVAV010000001.1, on the reverse strand, counting down.
AAACCCAGATAAAGATATCCATCTTTATATTAACTCGCCAGGCGGTTCGGTCACTGCTGGTATGGCGATTTATGACACGATGCAATTTATTAAACCTGATGTAGTGACATACTGTATGGGGCAGGCTGCATCTATGGGCGCATTCTTATTAAATGCTGGTGCTAAAGGTAAACGCTATTGCCTTGAAAATGCACGTGTAATGATTCACCAACCATTAGGTGGATTCCGTGGTCAAGCATCAGATATTGAAATTCATGCTCGTGAAATTCTATTTATTAAAGAGCGCTTGAACCGTTTGATGGCAGAACACAGTGGTCAAGACTATGACACGATTGCTCGTGATACCGATCGTGATAACTTTATGACTGCACAAGCAGCAAAAGAATATGGCTTGGTCGATCAGGTATTAAGTAAGCGTCCATAAGGGAAAATATTAAGTGGCTTGAGTTGTTGGAAAACGCCTCCATATAGTCATTTAACCCTATCGCTTGCCCTCATATTTAAGATTCTATTTGTGGAGAGAATATGTCCGAACATCCTCAAGGACAAAAACATTGTTCATTTTGCGGTAAAACGCAGTCTGAAGTCGGGAAACTGATTGCGGGCGAGGACGCATATATTTGTAATGAGTGTGTAGATGTCTGCTTAGACCTTGTACAAACCAGCCAACAGGTTGAAGCAGGTGACTGGGCGAGCAAGGCATTGCCAAAACCACATGAAATACGTGCTGCGCTTGATCAATATGTGATTGGTCAGGATCTTGCCAAAAAGACATTATCTGTTGCCGTTTATAACCATTATAAGCGTTTGAAAGTCGGGCAATCTGGTCATGTGTCTAAAGATGTGGAAATTGCTAAAAGTAACATTCTACTGATTGGGCCTACCGGTTCAGGTAAAACATTACTTGCTCAAACATTGGCTCGTTTGTTAGATGTGCCGTTTGCAATGGCAGATGCGACTACTTTGACTGAAGCGGGTTATGTTGGCGAAGACGTTGAAAATATCGTACAAAAGCTTTTGCAAAAAGCAGATTACGATGTAGAAAAAGCTCAAAAGGGCATTATCTACATTGATGAAATCGACAAGATTACACGTAAATCTGAAAATCCGTCGATTACTCGTGACGTGTCTGGTGAAGGTGTACAACAAGCTTTGCTTAAGATGATTGAAGGTACGGTAGCCTCAATTCCACCACAAGGTGGACGTAAGCATCCACAGCAAGAGTTCATTCAAATTGATACCTCAAATATTCTATTTATTTGTGGTGGTGCGTTTGCTGGACTGGAAAAAATTGTACAACAGCGTCAAGAGAAAGGCGGAATTGGCTTTACAGCTGATGTTAAAAACAAAGATGAAACCAAAAAACTTGCTGAATTATTCCGTCAAGTTGAGCCAACTGATTTAGTTAAATTTGGTTTAATTCCAGAATTCATTGGCCGTTTACCAGTGATTGCAACGCTTGAAGAGCTTGATGAAGAAGCGTTAATGCAAATTTTGACTGAACCGAAAAATGCATTAACTCGTCAGTATCAATACCTGTTCAATATGGAAAATGTTGACCTCGTATTTGAAGATTCAGCTTTACGTGCAGTGGCTAAGCGAGCGCTTGAGCGTAATACCGGAGCTCGTGGCCTACGTTCGATTTTGGAAAATGTTCTACTTGAAACGATGTATGACTTGCCAAGCCGTACAGATGTAGGAACAGTTTTCATTAATGAAGCAGTTATTAATGGTGAAGCTGAACCTGTCTACAAGTCAGAACGTCAGCCTAAAGAAGCTGTAACACATGAAAGTGTTGCTAAGGCAGATTTAAAAGTAATTGATTCGAAGTCTGCTTAGATTTCATTCATCTAAAAAGCATGAATTGCCTCGGTGATTCATGCTTTTTTTGTTTTCAATTCATGTAGGTGGTGTTAATCTAAAAAAACAAAATACGCATAGTTTTGCGATATAGAAAAATCAAAAGAAAACGCTTTGAGGGATGTCATGCGTTATTTAATTATTGCTTTAAGTTGTGCCGCATTACTTGCAGGTTGCCAAAGTTCATCACACTTAGAAAAGAATTCAGGTGAGCTGACTGCCACTTTACCTAAAGTTGATGTTGATAAAGAACCCGGTTTATTGGATCAATATCGTTTAGGTGGCTTCACTGTAGGGGGATGGGTAAATCAAAAGTTAGGTCAGACATTTGCGCCAGTTAAACCCCAAAATGAGCAGGCAGCAGTTGTCTATCTTTACCGGCCAGACACGAAATGGAATCGTCAGGAAATTGCAGCCATCAATTTATTTGTGAATGGAAAACGAATTCCAAGTTTATTGCATAACCATTATTACTGGATTGAACTGCCAGCAGGAACTTACCGTATTTCAGCGAGCCGTCCTTTGTTGGGGATTCATTTTCAAGAACCTAAATATATCGATATTACGGTAGATGCAGGAGTATCTTATTATTTGAAGTATGATGAAGAAAATAAAATGGACCGTAGTGAGCACACGGGTCCATTCATGTTAATGCAAGATAATATTGGTCGTAGAGAAATTGCATTTACCGAGCTTAAATCTTCTAGCTATAATTTTGTTGCTGAAGATGCTTCAGGAAAAATACGTCATAAACCCCAAGAATTAAAACCTGCTAAATATAATGAAAAGTCAGATGTACATCTGATAAAACCATTTAAATTGTGGAACCCTTTAACTTGGTAACAATTTGAGGTCGATAAAGAAAAGTTAAGACTTTTCTTTATCTTTCATTAATGGTGCAATAATTTTTAGCATTTCTTCTTGCATATGATCTCGTGCTTTAGGGTCATTAAAAGTTTGCTGTCCCAATTCCATCATATATTCTGAAATTTGCCCCATAATCTGTACATTTTTACGGGTAATTGATTGGCCTTCTGGGGTTTTCAAAAACTTTAAATTTGCTTGGATTTCTTCTTCGGTATACGTTTTTAAATAAATATCTTGTAAGGCTTGAGTCGTTTTAGGGCTGCTAATCAGCTGGTTACTCGAATCTTTTAAAAGTAAGCCTAAGTTTTTCGCTGCCTCTTTTTCTTTCGGGCCTAAAGTTTTGATGCCCGTAATATTGCTAATGATCTGTTCAGCTTGTTGATCATAGTAAGGCGTTAACTCATTGATTGATTCTTTCAATAGATAATCAATTTGGCTCATTTGCATGAGTTCTTTTACTGAACTTAACTTGGCAGGAGAAGCAAATAAGCTCGTGGTAATACAGCTTAGACAGAGACTGATTGAAAGATTTTTAAGAATAGGGCGAATAGTCATGAAATGACCTATATGCAGTGTAGGCGGGTGGGTATATTCATTAATAGCACAGATTGGTGAACCAATTGTTACAATTCTTTTCAATTTCAAAAAAATATTAAAAGGCATAAAAAAAGCACCGAATCCGGTGCTTTTCTTGATTAGCCAGCTGCGGCATCGATTACTGGAATTTTACCAATTTTCGCTTGCCAGATTTTTGGAGCTACTGCGTGAATTGATGTACCGTTTACATCAACTGCAACAGATACAGGCATATCTTCCACTACAAATTTGTAGATTGCTTCCATACCCAAGTCTGCAAATGCAACCACTTCAGCTTCGCGAACAGCTTTAGATACGAGGTAAGCTGCACCGCCCACCGCCATAAGGTAAGTTGCTTTGTTGTCCTTGATTGCTTCAATTGCTGTAGGACCACGATCAGCTTTACCGATCATACCGAATAGACCAGTATGCTCGAGTACTTTACGTGTGAATTTGTCCATACGTGTAGCCGTTGTAGGACCGGCAGGACCAACCACTTCATCACGTACCGGATCAACAGGGCCAACGTAGTAAATAAACTTACCTTTAAGATCAACCGGTAATTCTTCACCGTTGTCGATCATTTCAACCATACGTTTGTGTGCAGCATCACGACCTGTGTACATTGTACCGCTAAGAAGTAATGTGTCGCCCGGTTTCCAAGAGTCCATTTCTCCTTGAGTAATGGTATCAAGGTTTACACGTTTAGATTGTGAAGCATCCCAAGTTACAGATGGGTAGTCTTCAAGTTTTGGTGCTTGAATATGAGCTACACCTGAACCATCAAGCTGGAAGTGGGCGTGACGAGTCGCAGCACAGTTAGGAATCATACCTACTGGTTTGCCAGCAGCGTGACATGGGTAGTCTTTGATTTTAATGTCAAGAACAGTCGTTAAACCGCCAAGACCTTGTGCACCAATACCAAGAGCGTTTACTTTTTCAAAGATTTCGATACGAAGTTCTTCGATTTTGTTCTCTGGTCCACGGCGAAGTAATTCGTCCATGTTGATTTCTTCCATGAGTGCTTCTTTCGCAAGCATCATGGCTTTTTCAGCAGTACCACCAATACCGATACCGAGCATACCAGGAGGACACCAGCCTGCACCCATAGTTGGAACGGTTTTAAGAACCCAGTCAACAATCGAGTCAGATGGGTTAAGCATCGCAAGTTTAGATTTGTTTTCTGAACCGCCACCCTTAGCAGCAACAGTAATATCTACTTTGTTACCTGGTACGAGTTTGTAGTGAATAACGGCAGGGGTGTTATCTTTTGTATTTTTACGACCAAATGCAGGGTCAGCAAGAACAGATGCACGAAGAACGTTGCTGTTTTCAAGGTAACCTTGGCGAACACCTTCATTTACTGCATCGTCTAAGCTCATTGTTAAATCAAATTTAACATCTAAGCCCACTTCAAGGAAAACGTTAACAATACCAGTATCTTGGCAAATTGGACGATGACCTTCCGCACACATGCGAGAGTTAATTAAAATCTGTGCAATTGCATCCTTTGCAGCTTTGTTTTCTTCGCGATCATAAGCACGGCTCATCGCTTGGATAAAGTCTTGCGGGTGATAGTACGAAATAAACTGTAGGGCGTCCTTGATTGATGTAATCAAGTCATCTTGTTTGATAATCGTTGTCATACCAAAAAATCTCTTGAGCGGGCTGTTAGCTAGCGGGCTAAATTATATGACAAAAAGACAATCTTGTGGGGGATTGGTTGATCTTTTGACCGAAAGTCGAATAACACAAAGGCTAAGTTATTTAAAATTAAGAACAACCTAGAATCAGGCTTATTTTTTAAAAATAAAAAAAGCCATTTGAGTGGATATCAAATGGCGAGAGGTAGAAAAGATTAAATGATATTAATTATTTGGCAGCAGCTTGCTGCTCGGCCTGAATGGCTGTTAATGCAATAGTAAAGACGATGTCATCTACTAAAGCACCACGAGACAAGTCATTGACTGGCTTATTTAGGCCTTGGAGCATTGGGCCAACGCTAACTACATTTGCTGCACGTTGTACTGCTTTATAGGTTGTGTTGCCTGTATTTAAGTCAGGGAAAATAAACACATTGGCACGGCCAGCAACGCGTGAGTCTGGCGCCTTTTGGCGTCCTACACTTTCAACTGAAGCCGCATCGTATTGTAGTGGACCGTCAATCAGTAAATCAGGGCGACGTTGCTGTGCAATTTGAGTCGCTTGCTGTACTTTCTCAACATCAGCACCCGTTCCAGATGTACCAGTTGAGTAGCTGATCATGGCAATACGTGGGTCAATTCCAAACGCTTTTGCAGAGTCAGCAGACTGAATCGCAATTTCGGCAAGCTGTTCGGCTGTAGGGTCCGGGTTAATTGCACAGTCACCGTAGACATAGACTTCATCCGGTAAAAGCATAAAGAAAATGGATGAAACCAGTGAGTATGCTGGAGCGGTTTTAATCAGTTGGAACGCTGGGCGCACTGTATTGGCGGTTGTATGAACTGCCCCTGAAACTAATCCATCCACATGATCTAGAGCTAGCATCATGGTGCCGAGAACTACAGTATCTTGTAATTGCTCTTTAGCTTGTAGGTCGTTGAGTTTGCCTTTGCGGAGTTCAACCATTGGTGCAATATATTGGTCACGGATCTGATCTGGATCAATAATTTCTAACCCGGCTGGTAACTCGATACCACGTGCTTTTGCTACGTCATGTACAGTTTCTGGTTTTGCTAACAAAATACAATGCGCAATACCACGAGCCTGACATATAGCAGCAGCTTCAATAGTGCGTGGCTCATCACCTTCTGGAAGGACAATCCGTTTTTTAGCTGCAATCGATTTTTGTACCAGTTCATGACGGAATGCAGAAGGGGAAAGGCGTGGTGTAGCACCGTTATTACTATGCTGTTTAAGCCATTCGACATCTATGTGACTGGAAACAAATCGGGTCACTTGCTCGGCACGTTCAGTGTCATCGGTTGGAATTTCATTACCAAAATCGGATAGGCGCTGCGCAGTTTCTAGTGTATTTAAATGGGTGTGTAAAATTGGCAACCCTTGTTTGATAGCACTTTGGCAAAACTCTAAAAGCTTGGGAGCAGGAGCTTCACGCTCAGTCAACACCAAGCCTGCCAGTGGAATGCCATTACTGGTGGCGAGACTACTTGCCAGTAATACATCGGTACGTTCAGAAGCGCTAATAATCAGTTCGCCAGCAATGAATTTATTCAGTTCATATTCAATGCTTGAAGCAATTAAACTTGAGTGCAAAATACGACGTGTTTTTGCTTCGCCTTGATTTACCCATTGGCCATCAATCACGCTCGCGATGTCTAATGTTCTAGGTACACTTAAGGTATTACTAAACGGAACTAGACCAATAATTGGTAAATCGCTTGATCCAAAGTAGCGGTTATATTTTTGCAATTCTGCCGTAAATTTTGCGATGTCTTCGGTTGGACGTAACGACGGGTCAAATGCGACAGGTATTTGAGCTGTTTCTTCAGACAACCCGCGTGTACGCATAAAGAGTACGCCCGCTGTTCGGTTAGAGGTTGCACCGCCAAACTGCCGTAAGTGAGCTTCAACTTTCTCTGCTGTTTTACGTGGGTTTTGAATATCTGCTGTACTGACTAAAACCACTTCAGCATCAAGCGCTTGTGCAAGGCTTGCATTAAGTTCACTGGCAAAATGGTCTTGCCCATTGGGTAATAAGCCTTCAACAATAATCACATTATTATCTGCTGCGATACTGCGATGAAGACTTACTGCTTCTTCAAGTAACTCATCGACTTCACCAGCCGCAATGCGTTGGGTTAGCTTTTCATGAGAAATGGATTGAACAGTTTTGCTTTGAAATAAATGACCAAATAAAGAGGTAGTTCGGTCTAAATTTTCTTGATCTACCTGAGAGAACGGTTTTAAAAAGCCTGCTTTAATCCCATTACAATCAAGTGCATAAATCATACCTAAGCAGGCAGAGGTTAAACCAACCCCTTCACCTGTAGGAATTAATAAAATTGTATTCATATAAACCTATAAATAAATGAATAGCGTTTTTTACTTCTGTAATTAAGCAAGGCTAACTTCAGGAGATGTATTTTGTGAAACCTCTACAACCTGACGAGTTTCTTTGGCAATACGGCCTTCTTCATCGGTTGGAATCACCCAGATTTGTGGACCTGTGCCGCTATCAATACGGCCTTCTGTACCACGTTTTAAATTGTTGTTCTGGTCTTTATCGAGCTGTAAACCGAAATGAGGTAAATAAGCTAGAGTTTTTTCACGTATATAAGCTGAGTTCTCACCAATACCGCCTGTAAAGATCAAGCCATCAATACTTGGTAAACCACAACTTAGGGCAGCAAGTGATTTTGCAAGGCGATAGCTAAATACTTCAATCGCAAGGCAAGCATCTTCATTGCCATTTTCAGCAGCTTCAATCACTGTACGCATATCGTTAGAGAGTTGTGATAAGCCAAGTAATCCACTTTCGTTATTTAAAACTTTATCGATTTTTGCTAAGTCCCAGCCAAGATTTTTAGCAAGGAAGCTGTGTAAGCTTGGATCGACATCACCACTACGTGTTCCCATTACAACACCTTCAAGTGGAGTAAGGCCCATAGAAGTATCAACACTTTGTCCATTCCACACTGCACAAGTCGAGCTACCATTGCCCAAGTGTGCTGTTAACCAACCGCCTTTTTGGAATTTTCCTGCCAGTTCACTGCCGCGGTCAGACACATAAGCATGGCTTGTACCGTGGAAACCATAGCGACGAACATTATGTTCTGTATATAAAAACTTAGGGATTGCATAACGGTATGCATGCGCAGGCATAGTTTGATGAAATGCGGTGTCAAATACGGCAACTTGAGGTAATTCAGGGAATAGGCGCATCGTTGCTTCAATCCCGATTAAGTGAGCAGGATTATGAAGCGGTGCAAGCGGAGTGGCTGCACGAATACGTTCTACAATTTCAGGGGTGAGTAGTTCAGCTTTGGTAAGGCTTCCACCATGTACGACACGGTGACCGATTGCTTGAGGTTTATAGTTTGCAAGACGTGCAAGTAAAGTTTCTAAAGCTTTGGCGTGGTCAGCATAAGGAGTTGAAAGCTCTAGCGGTTCTCCACCGACGGTAATCCCTTTAATACGAGCATCAGCTGCCCCTAAGTTTTCTGCTAAACCGTAAATACGATCTTCACGACGCTCTGAAACCAGTGCGTATTTAATAGATGAAGAACCGCAATTAATAACTAATACTGATGTAGCCACGTTGAAATACCCAAGTCCTGATATAAAAATAGTTTTCCTAACTTCCTGATCAAAAGGCATTAATTGTGTGATGCATTAAGAGCAGGTTGTGATGTTTTAACATGTGTTGTTTTTCTGTCCAAGATAGACTTTAGCCCATTAGACTTAAGCACTATCGACCATTAAATTTTTTATAACTAATATTCGCTCAGTATAAAGCTTAACCACTGTATTTATTGTTTTTTTGTAGAAGAATTAAACAGTTTTTTGTATATATTTATGAAAGCTAGATTTCTATTTAATGTATTTTTCAAATATTTGGGATAAATTTTTTAAGAAAAAAGAAGTGCTGTTATTTTAATCAAACTAGAGGGGAGTATTACAAATAATATACGTAAATGAAATTAAATTTTAATCGTTTATATATAGGTTAAAATGAATAAATCATAAACATTTTTAATATAAAACTTAGTATAAAAAAGTCGGTATTAATACATTTATAAGAATAATTTATTGCTTTGATATTATGAGAATTTTCTCATAGTTAATAGAGGCAGATTTACCAATAAATATAGTCAAAAATAAAACCAGCTTCTCGTTTAAAACTTAAACATAATTTGTATTTAATACCGATGCTCGAGTATTACCGTAAAGTTGACTAGGGCTTGCATGTCGCTTTTTGCCTTAATAATATTGTTCCTCCCCCTTATCAAATGATGATGAAATATATCATTTGGTCTATTTTTATGTTCCGGCTTATCCGGTTGTACAGGAGCGTCCAGCATGGACTTGCCGAATCCAGTATTGGCAAAAGTTACTGAACGTGTAATTGCGCGTAGCCAAAAAACTCGTTCTGCATATTTACAACGTATTGAACATGCCCAAGGCAAATTCCCAGCTCGTGGTGCACTCTCATGTGCCAACTTGGCTCATGGTTTTGCTGGCATGGAAGATAATGAAAAATTAATTATTAAAGTTGGCCGTGAACCAAATATTGGCATTGTGTCTTCATATAATGAAATGCTTTCAGCACATGCCCCATATAAAACATTCCCTGACATTATAAAAACAGCTGCACGTGAAAATGGTGGTGTTGCACAGTTTGCGGGCGGTGTACCGGCAATGTGTGATGGTATTACTCAAGGTAATGCCGGTATGGAATTATCACTATTTTCACGTGAAACCATTGCGATGGGGACTGCGATTGCACTTTCCCATAACATGTTCGATGCCGCATTGTGTCTCGGGGTATGTGATAAGATTGTTCCGGGCTTGCTGATTGGTGCTTTGCAGTTTGGTTATCTACCAACCATTTTTGTACCTGCGGGGCCAATGAGTAGCGGTTTGTCGAATGATGATAAAGCCAAAATCCGCCAGCAATTCGCGACAGGTCAAGTAGGACGCGATGCCTTACTTGAAGCTGAATCGGCTGCCTATCATGGTCAGGGCACATGTACATTCTATGGTACTGCGAACAGTAACCAAATGTTGATGGAAGTGATGGGCTTGCATTTGCCAAGTGCGGCATTTGTTCATCCTCATACGCCATTACGTGATGCGCTCACTGCCGAAGCTGCTAAACGTGTACTTGACTTAACTGCCGAGCGAGGCAATTACACGCCGATTGGCCATGTTATTGATGAAAAAGCCATTATTAATGGTATTGTGGCTTTACTGGCTACAGGTGGTTCAACCAACCATACGTTACATCTGATTGCGATTGCACGTGCGGCTGGCATCTTAATTGACTGGGATGACTTTGATGAGTTGTCTGCTGTTGTTCCATTGCTCGCAAAAATCTATCCAAATGGCAAGGCCGATGTAAACCATTTCCAAGCTGCGGGTGGGGTAGCATTCCTTATTCGTAACTTACTTGAGGCTGGTTTGTTACATAACGATGTGACGACCATCGCTGGTAAAGGTTTACAGCATTACACCAAAGAACCGAAATTGATTGACGGTAAGCTTACTTGGGTTGACGGGGTAGTTCAAAGCCTTGATGACAAAGTACTCCGTAGCATTGATGCGCCGTTTCAGCCAGATGGCGGCTTGCGCTTAATGCAAGGTCGCCTTGGCCGTGGTGTTATCAAGATTTCTGCGGTTGCGCCAGAGCACCGTAAAGTGAAAGCACCGGCAATTGTTTTTGACTCGCAAGAAGCGGTACAGGCAGCGTTTGATCGTGGTGAATTGCACCGAGACTTTATTGCGGTTGTTCGTTTCCAAGGTGCGCGTGCTAATGGTATGCCTGAGTTGCACCGCTTGACTCCTGTGTTGGGTGTTTTACAAGATCAAGGCTTCCATGTTGCATTAGTAACCGATGGCCGTATGTCTGGTGCTTCAGGCAAAGTACCGGCAGTCATTCATTTGTCTCCAGAAGCGTTATTGAATGGTCCGATTGGCAAAGTTCAAACCGGAGATATGTTAATCATTGATGCTGAAGCTGGTGTACTCGATATTGAGTTAGATGAGCAGACTTGGCAGTCACGTCCTGTTGCTCAACCAGAACATCAGGCAGAAAACGAAGTTGGTTTTGGCCGTGAATTATTTGGTGTGTTCCGTGCGGCAGCAGCGCCTGCTGAACATGGTGCATCTGTGTTTGGTGCACTTGTTGGCGAAGAGCCACAAGGGCAGATTTAAGACAAAGGAATTACAAAGTAATGAGCAAGATTGAAGATGTTGTCAAATTAGGTCCAGTAATTCCGGTGTTGGCTTTTGACTCTGCCGAACAAGGTGAACATGTCTCACGTGCGTTGCATGCTGGTGGTGTAAAGGTACTGGAAATTACTTTACGTACAGCTGCTGGGCTTGCTGCCATTGAACGTGCATCTCAGTTAGCAGATGACATTGTGGTGGGTGTGGGAACAATTACCAAGCCTGAGCATTGTGCGCAAGCTAAAAAAGCTGGTGCTAAATTTGGGGTATCACCTGGTTTAACCAAAGACTTGCATTTGGCTGCACAAGATGCAGGTTTACCTCTTTTACCAGGCGTAATGACACCGAGTGATCTCATTCAAGCGATTGAGTTGGGCTACGACATTGTGAAGTTTTTCCCTGCTCAACAGGCAGGTGGGGTTGAGATGCTAAAAGCATTTTATGGTCCATTTCCAAACTTACGTTTCTGCCCAACAGGTGGAATTACAGCAGAGACAGCTCCAGATTTCTTAAAGCAACCTAATGTGGTGTGTGTAGGTGGGTCATGGTTAACGCCTAAACCTGTTGTCGCTGCACAAGATTGGGCTGAAATTACCCGTTTAGCCCAAATTGCAAGTCAGTTGTGAGTTTTACGAAAGTAATTGTGGTTTAAAAATCTAAAGTGTCTTTTAGGTGCTTTAGATTTTTTGTGATGCTGTGACTGGCGGTTGCCAGTCATACTAAATATAAAAAATGAGTGCTTCAACAATGAGTATATCTCTGGTTGAAGACCTTTATTTAGGCAGTGCCTAGATAACATTATTCCAAGGAGAAAGTGTCACATGGAGACGGTTCAGGGTGGCATGTTGCTTGTCTATGCTTTAATTGCGATCGTTGCTTTGATTGTCATGATCGCGAAGTTTAGAATTTACCCCTTTTTAGTTCTTATTATTGTTTCTCTTGGTTTAGCTCTTGCAGTTGGCATGCCAATGGACGGGATTGTTAAATCATATGAAGCGGGTACCGGTAAAACACTAGGTCACCTTGCGATTGTGATTGCGTTGGGAACCATGCTTGGCAAGATGATGGCTGAGTCAGGTGGTGCAGAACGAATAGCAATTACTTTAATTAAATGGTTTGGTGAAAAACATATTCACTGGGCTATGATGTTCATTGCGTTAATTGTAGGGCTTCCGGTATTTTTTGAAGTTGGTTTTGTACTTCTTATTCCAATTGCATTCAATATTGCCAAACGTACAGGTAAATCATTATTAATTGTTGGTTTACCTATGGTTGCGGGTTTATCGGTCGTACATGGGTTGATTCCGCCGCATCCAGCCGCTTTGCTTGCGGTACAGGCTTACCATGCCGACATCGGTAAAACCATTATGTACAGTTTATTGGTTGGCGTCCCGACGGCGGTTGTTGCAGGTCCATTGTATGCATTATGGATCAACAAATATGTCAAATTGCCTGAAAATAATCCTTTAGCAAAGCAGTTTGTTGAAGCAGATGCTAACAACACACGTGAATTGCCGAGCTTTGGGATTACCTTATTTACGATCATGCTACCGGTTGCATTGATGCTAGTTGGTAGTTGGGCAGATGTTTTCTTTGCACCAAAAACGTTCCCAAATGAGTTATTACGCTTTATTGGTACTTCTGATATTGCATTGCTTATTGCTGTTTTGGTCAGCTTTATTACTTTTGGCACCATGCAGGGTTTTAACCGTGAACAAATTGAAAAATTCTGTGGTGGATGTCTAGCTTCAATTGCGGGTATTTTGCTGATTGTTGGTGCTGGTGGCGGTTTCGGCGGTATTTTAAGAGACAGTGGAATTTCTAATGAAATCGTCTCTACTGCTTTAAAAGCAAACCTTTCACCATTGTTATTAGGATGGCTTGTTGCTGCTCTCATACGTCTGGCAACAGGTTCGGCTACTGTTGCGATGGCCACGGCTTGTAGCATTGTGGCACCTATTGCGGCAGCAGCAGGTGTAGTCGTTAGACCTGAACTTTTAGTATTAGCGACAGGTTCTGGATCATTAATTTTCTCGCATGTAAACGATGCTGGTTTCTGGCTAATCAAAGAATATTTTGGAATGACAGTTGGGCAGACACTGAAGACTTGGTCTGTACTGGAAACAATTATTTCGGTACTTGGTTTGTCTTTCACATTGTTGCTTAGTGCTGTTTTGTAATTAGAGGTAGGTAATCCATGATAGTGATAGCAATGGGTGTTTGTGGCACAGGGAAAACCCTTATTGGTGAGTTGTTATCAGAGCGTTTGGCTTGTGAGTTTCTTGATGGCGATACGCTTCATTCAGCTGCAAATAAAAGTAAGATGAGCCAAGGTATCCCTTTAACCGATGAAGACCGCTTGCCGTGGTTGCAAGCTATTCGTCAGGCAATTGAAGCAAAACAAAGAGATGGTGAAACGGCTGTGTTTACATGCTCATCTTTAAAGCGGATGTATCGCGATATTTTAAGAGGGCAGGACCAAAATGTTAAGTTTGTATATCTAAAAGGTTCTTATGAACTATTACAGCAAAGACTTGCAGAAAGATCTGGTCATTTTTTTGATCCGGCATTGTTACAAACCCAACTAGATACATTAGAGGAACCTGATGTGAATGAAGCAATTGCTATTGATATTGCTCTCACACCAGAACAGATCATTGAACAAGTTATCCAGAAGCTAGGGGTAACTGATAGTGTGTGTCGGGGGTAAATTCATCTAGAAAATATCGAAACTATCCATGCTTTAAGAATTCACCTTGTGGTCTACGGTTCAAGCAAGGTGAGTACTGATAATAATAGTGGTATTGATCCGAAGAAGAACTGATTACAGTGTACGGTTCGGGGATATATAAAGACATACAAATAATAAGGTATTAAGAAGAATGAATCAGTTAAATAATTTACAGCATAAATTTCCAGTAGTGGACGGTATTCCTGAAAGTGTACGTTTGCCATCTCAAATTCATCAGCGTGTCTCACTCGTGGATGGTGAGTTGAAGTTATGGGCTGGTGCAACCAAGAAAACATTATCTCCAATCTGGATTCAGCAGCCTGACGGTAGCCTAGAGCAAGTTGAACTTGGTAGTTATCCAGTCATGGGCGAAAAAGAAAGCGATGAAGCATTAGAAGCAGCGGTACAAGCTTATAACAATGGTCGTGGCGAATGGCCAATGATGAAGGTTAGTGAGCGTATTGCATGTATGCAAAATTTCATTCAGCGCATGGTAGAGCAACGAGATCTGATTATTAAGCTGATCATGTGGGAAATTGGTAAGAGCTTGGCCGATTCAGAGAAAGAGTTTGATCGTACTATCACTTACATGCGTCAAACCATTGATGCCCTGAAAGATCTGGATAATGCTAACTCCCGCTTTGTAATTGCTGAAGGCACCATTGGTCAAATTCGTCGTACTCCATTAGGTGTTGTGTTGTGTATGGGACCATACAACTACCCGCTAAACGAAACCTTTGCAACCCTGATCCCGGCTATGCTGATGGGTAATACTATTATTTTTAAACCACCTCAATTTGGAACCTTACTATTTGAACCACTGCTAGAGGCATTTCGTGATTCATTTCCAAAAGGGGTGATCAATACCATTTATGCACCAGGTTCTCTAGTGGTGCCGCATTTGCTGGCATCTGGGCAAATTAATGTACTGGCACTGATTGGTTCTAGTAAAGTGGCCGACCACTTGAAAAAGCAACATCCTAAATCTCACCGTCTGCGTGCGATTTTGGGGTTGGATGCGAAGAATGCAGCTATCATTTTGCCAGATGCTGATTTGGACCTGACAGTGAAAGAGTGCCTGTTGGGTGCATTGTCATTCAATGGTCAGCGTTGTACAGCTTTAAAAATGCTGATGGTGCACCGTTCGATAGCCGATGAGTTTGTTAACCGTTTAACGACTGAGCTGGCTAAGTTGAAAGTAGGTATGCCGTGGGAAAAAGGTGTCTCTATTACGCCGCTACCAGGTATGCATCGTACAGCCTACATGACTGAAGTGATTGAAGATGCAGTGGCAAAAGGAGCAAAAGTGGTTAATCCGGAAGGTGGTGAATTTTGCAAAACCATGTTCTATCCGGCCGTAGTTTATCCAGTGACTGAGGGGATGAGACTGTATCGCGAAGAACAGTTTGGTCCAGTGGTACCAGTTGCTGTTTATGATGATATTGAAACTGTATTGGATTATGTCACTACTTCTGATCATGGTCAGCAGGTGAGTATTTTTGGTAGTGACCCAGCGCAAATTGGCCATTTAGTAGACACACTCGTACATCAAGTTTGTCGTGTAAATATCAACTGTCAGTGTCAACGTGGTCCTGATGTATTCCCATTTGGTGGTCGTAAAGATTCTGCAGAAGGTACACTTTCTGTGCATGATGCGCTTCGTGCATTCTCGATCCGCTCTATGATTGCGGCTAAACAGACGGATGACAGTAAAGGTATGCTGGCTTCTATGGTGTCTGAGCACTATTCTAAATTTGTGAATACCGACTTTATTTTCTAATTGATCTATGGTTAAAAAATCAGCCTTCGGGCTGGCTTTTTTATGGGAAATAACAAAATAAAAACGCCTGATATGGATCAGGCGTTTTTATTTAAGTAGGAAGCTTATTGACGAATTTGACCGTCACCTAACACAATCCATTTTTGAGAAGTTAAACCTTCTAAGCCAACAGGGCCGCGTGCATGAATCTTATCTGTTGAGATACCAATTTCAGCACCTAAACCATATTCAAAGCCATCGGCAAAACGAGTTGATGCATTAACTACGACGGAGCTTGAATCTACGCGAGCCAGGAACTGACGTGCCAAAGTATAGTTCTCTGTCACAATTGCATCGGTATGATGTGAACCATATTTGTTGATATGGTCAATTGCTTCATCAATACCGCTCACCACTTTAACTGCAAGAATCGGCCCTAGATATTCGGTATACCAATCTTCTTCTGTCGCAGGTTTTACAGAGCTTCCTAAAATACGACGTGTTTCTGGGCAACCACGTAACTCAACTTGTTTTTCAGCATAAAGCTCAGCAATGTGTGGTAAGAAAACTTCTGCAATTTTTTCATCAACTAGCAGAGTTTCCATTGCATTACAAACGCCGTAACGATGTGTTTTAGCATTCAAGGTAATTGGTAAGGCTTTTTGTAAGTCTGCTTGTGCTTCCACAAACACATGACAGTTACCATCAAGATGCTTAATCACAGGAATACGAGCTTCGTTGGTTACACGCTCAATTAAGCTTTTACCACCACGTGGAACAATAACATCTACATACTCAGCCATAGTAATGAGGTGACCAACCGCTGCGCGGTCAGAAGTTTCAATCACTTGTACTGAGTGCTCGGGTAAACCAGCAACTTTTAAGCCATGCTTCACCGCTTCTGCGATTGCTTTATTTGACTCAAGTGCTTCTGAGCCACCACGTAAAATAATAGCATTGCCTGATTTAATTGCTAAAGATGCAGCTTCAAGTGTGACATTTGGACGTGATTCGTAAATCATACCAACGACACCTAGAGGTACACGCATTTTCCCAATTTGAATGCCTGTGGGGCGATATGCAAGATCCGTAATTTCCCCAATTGGATCGACAAGCGCGATCACATCTTTTAAACCTTGCAACATCCCTTTAAAACGTGCGGGCGTAAGCTCAAGACGATCAAGTAACGCACTGTCGAGCTGATTACTACGGCCTTTTTCCATGTCGATTTGATTCGCCGCCAAGATAGCTGCTTGGTTGTTTTCCAAAGCAGTATAAATAGCAGAGAGTGCATGATTTTTAAGTGAGGTAGAAGCACTTGTTAAGACGCGTGAAGCATCACGTGCTTGTTGCCCAACTTTTTGCATATATTGTTCAATTGAATCTTGCATAGCATTTTTTAATCATTTACCAATGACTACGATAGTAGCAGTCAAATGCGGAACAATGAATGGCTTTTTTTCAAAAATGTGACCGCTATAAAAAAACATTTAAATATTTTGCAAACTATTCGCGGCTTAAACAGGATGAGCGGTCAATTCAGCGATTGCGTATATTTCAGACAATTGTTTAGAATGTTATTGTGCAATACAAACAAATACAAATTTTAAAGATTTGTGCATAAAAGATTACGTGTTCAAGAAGGAACTCTTGCAGCATAAAAAAATTACAGCAAGGAGGAAGCAAGGATATGAATTCCATTATTCAAATGGATTCGGAGATAAACCAAGCTTATGCCGGTTTTGGGTTTTTCGATATCTACCATAGAGATAGTTTTAAACAGCCAGCTCGTACCACATGGATTGACGGTTGGAAAATTGAATACATGGCGATTGCAGACCCACAAACGATTCACAAAACACCGATTGTGATTGTTGGCGGTGCTTTTCAAAATTTTAACTCGTATAAATATTGTGTTGAACAACTATTTGAAAGTGGCCCAGTGATTTTAATCGACTTGCCATCTATGGGCGCAAATCAACAAATTACCAATCGAAATACCGGAATTTCTGCTGGAACATTAGAGCTTCCCGATTTGTCGGAAATGTTAGGACGTTGGCTAGATATCGTCGGAATTCAAAAAGTTTCTGTAATGGGAATGTCGTTGGGTTCAGTTGTTGCTTCTTGTTTTGCTTATCATCGTCCAGATTTGATGGACCGCATGATTTTAATGGGTGTCATGCAAAAGACCCGTAAAAGCTGGCGGATGATTCTGGAAGAGTCGCTCAAACTCATGCAAGAAAATCGTATGGAAGAGTTTGGGCAAGCGGTAATTTTATATTTGGTGAATCATGCCAAATTAGATAAAACACGTATGTCGCCTACAGCTAAAAAATTATTTTTTAGGCAAATGGCAGAATTTACGGGTACTGAACGAGAGCGTTATGAAATTAACTGTAATCGCCTTTTGCGTTTAACAGATGTACCTATTCCAGAATGTAAGACACTGGTCGCAGCAGGGCAGTACGATAGTTTTACTTTGCCTCATGAAAATGCCAATTTTGCTTTGCAATGTCCGGATATGGAATTTGCTCTGATTGCTAACGCCGACCATGTGCCGCAGCTCCAGCGCCGTAAAGAAACTATGAGTTTGTTCACTTCATTTTTGAAAGGTGAATCTATCCAAAATCTGGATGGCATTATTCCAATGACGCGTGAGCAAATGCAAAACATGGAACGCCGAGGTGAAGAGCGTATACCAGTTCTCCAGCCTAAAACGAAACTGAGCCATCGTGAATGTGAAACAGAGGTGCCAGTAACAATTGTTGACGTGACTTTCTTTGGGATGTATTTGAAGTTAGATGATGTGACACAGCTCGATTTTGTAAATGGACATCCACGGGATCTGACTCTGCATCTAGAAGATGAGGAAGGCCCTTTCTCGATTGAATGTTTAATCTTTGAAGCTACTGAACAAGGAATCCGTGCTTTATTTAAGCATGGCAGTTTTGAGCTTGCTGATCGTTTAAGTCGTTTTATTGTCCGTCAAAAACAAACTGCTTAATTAGGTTTTTATAAATGGAAGCTCGTTTATTTCGAGCTTCCATTTTTTTATATTTATTATTTTGTTTGGGCATGAATGGTCCAAACTAAGTCACCTAAATGTTCTTCACTTCTCTCTTTAGAAACTTGTCCAAAGAATATTTGCGGTTGTTCAACGTTAACTTGACTAAAGCCTGCATCTTTAAAAAAGTCTTTCACTTCTAGTGGAGTCTTAAAATGAAAACTAAATGAGCTTCGAGACATAAGTTTAAGTAATTTACTACTGTTCCAAATAATACTTGCGAGTTTATTTTTAACGGGTTCAGGATACAGGTCGGTTAAATAATGAAGCTTTTTAAAGGAAGCACCATAGTGGGCAATGGATTGGATCAGTTGCTTTAATAAGTCTTTATCAAAATAGTTGATTAAACCTTCACTGATTACAACTAGTGGGCGATTAGAGTCAAACACTTCAAATGCTTGAGCAAAGGCTTCGGTAAATAAATCGACTGATAAAACCTCAGGTGCATTTTTTTCAATTTGTTGTAATGCATTTTGTTTGGTTTGTGCCATATCGGGTAAATCAAGCTCTCGATAGCTAATGGAAGGATAATGCTGCCTAAACCACCAGCCACGTGGTGATAAACCACAAGCGATTTCAAGAACTTGTAAATCAGAATTTTCTTGAATTAACTTCTCTAAATCATGATCAAGCATGGTATGGCGCTGTTTAAGCGTCGTGCGCATGCTGCCGCCCACATATTTCTCTGCCCAAGACTCTAATGGGTGAACTAAATATGCCAGTGATTTGCCTTTGCTGGTGGCAAGTGCTTCATGTGAGATCCCCATTTGATACCAAATATAACCCGTATAGTGGGCTGTAAAAGAGATATGGCGGTGTTTTGAAAGGTGTTGTGTCATTCGTCCTGAACTCGATTTATTGTTTTTGTGTGATCTTCATTATTAATAACAATGAAGAGGTTCTAATGCATTGATGGTGAATGAACCTGCATGACGGAGTCCTGTCAATTAGGTTGGCATTCTGAGATAAACTTTTAGTTGGAGTTACTTTTCTTTCGGGAAAAGTAACCAAAACCATTGTCATACGCAAAACCTGTTCACTTTCTGCATCTATCAAATATATTGAAGCAATCAATATCCTTCAGCAGATGAGCAGGTTGCGTATGACTTAACCGCGTATCAGATAGTGAATAGGTTTTTGTAGCCAATTAAAATTTTTACTAACTTAAATCGAATTTTTAAATTCTTCAATGGCTGTTTTGACAGCTTGCCATTCATTTCCAAGCGATAAAGTTTCACCAACTTGGATTTGTGGAATTCGACCACGCATACGTTCTAAACGCTCTTGGTTTGGTAGTTCTAAGTTTGTAATACCTTCAAGTGCTGTACATGCTGCACTACGGTCATTACACACTAACCCCATATCACAGCCTGCTGCCAGAGCCGCTTGAATACGCGCATCTGCACCACCAGCCACACAAGCAGCTTGCATGCTTAAGTCATCGGAGAAAAGTACGCCATTAAACTTCAAGCGATTACGAAGGACTTCTTGAATCCAGAAAGATGAGAAACCAGCAGGGTTTGGATCAACCTGATCGTAAATCACATGTGCCGGCATGAGCGCATCTAGCTCAGGCATAAGCTTAATAAAGCTTTGCATGTCATGATTATAAATTTCGTCATAGCTACGGCTATCGATTGCAGCTGCGACATGTGAATCGGCTTTTACCGAACCGTGACCAGGGAAGTGCTTACCGGTATTTGCCATGCCGGCTTTTTTCATACCGCGCATAAATGCACCAGCAAGTGGAGCGATATCTTCGATATTTTTAGAGAAGCCACGGTCACCAATCACATCACTAATCGCATTGAGGTCTAGAACCGGTGCAAAACTAAAATCGATACCGACTGCAAGCACTTCAGTCGCCATTAACCAGCCGCACTGTTCAGCTAATTCAAGTGCTTTTTGAGGTTGAGTGATATAGAGCTCGCCAAAACGGCCCATGGCTGGCAATAATGTAAAGCCAGATTTTAGACGTTGAACGCGACCACCTTCTTGGTCGACAGCAATCAAAATATCTGGGCGAACTTGGCGCATATGGTCGGTTAAAGCACGGACTTGTTGTGGTGATTCAATATTTCGTGCAAATAAAATCATGCCACCGACTTGCGGAGCTTGTAATAGTTCAATATCTTCTTGAGTAAGTTCTGTGCCGGCTATGTCCAGCATCAACGCGCCAATCATATTGGTTCCATTTGAATTTTGATTGAAAAACAATAAGCGAATTTTGCAATGATTTGCTACATTTTGTCAGTACAGAATATGATAAAACTACACGGTATAAACAATTTAGTTGGTTAAGATGTTGAATCTGCTTAGTTCATATCGAAAACAGAGCGTGTAAGATACGAACACCCAAGGAAGTATTAAGAATTTATGAAACTTCAAACTATAGCTTGTGCAGTAGCAATCGCGACTGGCGGTTTATTCTTCTCTCATACGATGAACGAAGCAAGAGCAGCAACCAATACTGCTGCTGTTTCTCAATCGATCCAGCCAACGCAAGAGCAAGCCTTGGTGGCTCGTCAACTGGCAACTTTAGTAGACCGCCAACATTATTTAAATATGCGTCTGGATGCGAACACATCTAACCGTATTCTTGATATGTACTTAGACAGTCTTGATCCGGACCACTCATTATTTTTAGACGCTGAAGTTCAAAACTATAAAAAGCTCTATGGTTCAAATTTTGGTGCTTCATTAAAAGCGGGGAATTTAACTGGGCCATTTGCTATTCACCAGCAATATCGTGAGCGTTTAAAACAGTTTTATGAGTTCATGCTTGCTGAGTTGAAGAAACCACAAAATTTAAAACAGCCAAATACTTTTATTGAAGTAGATCGCGAAAAAGCACCGTATTTTAAAACGTCAGCTGAACAGCAAAATCACTGGCGTAAAATGCTGGTTTCTCAGTTAATTAATTTAACGATTAGCCGTGAAGAAGAGCAGGCGAAACAAAAGGCGTTAAAAGAAAACCCTTCACTTGCTGATGGTCAAGACTTAACAGGCCCAGAAGATTTAACGCCAGCTCAGACTTTGACTAAGCGTTATACGCGTCAGCTTGAAAGAATTAGTCGTGTGAAAAGCGACGATGTGTTGGATAAAACATTAAATGCAATGTTGGCAACTTATGATCCGCACAGTAACTATTATCCGCCAATTGATGCGATAGAGCTGAACCGCCAAACAACCTTACAACTTGAAGGTATTGGGGTATCGATTCGCCCAGAACGTGGTAATGAAGATTACACCAAGATTGAAACTATTGTAGAAGGTGGTCCTGCAAGTAAGTCTGGTCAAGTGAAATCAGGAGACCGAATCGTTGGTGTCGCTCAAGAGGGCGGCAAAATGATCGATGTGGTCGGCTGGTCGAGTTCGGAAATTGTTGGGTTGATTCGTGGTAAGCGCGGTACAAAAGTAACGTTGAAGCTTCTTGGTGCTGGTGCATCAATGAGTCAAGCACGCAATGTGACTTTGGTACGTGATGTTATTCAAGAAGAAGATGCCGGTGTTCGTTCACGTACAGTTGAAGTGACACGTGATGGTAAAAAGCATCTATTAGGTGTGATTGAAATTCCATCGTTCTATTTTGACTATCGTTCACGTCGTGCTGGTCAGCAATATCGCTCAGTTTCTGAAGATACTGCAAATGCGTTTGAGGCATTAAAAGCTAAGAAAGTAGAAGGTATTATTATTGACTTGCGTAATGACCCAGGTGGTTCATTAGAAGAAGTTGCACGTATGCTCGGACAAGTGATTAAGTCAGGTCCAGTTGTGCAAATTCGTGATGGCAATGGCAACGTAAGTGTGTTTGAAGACAATGATGGTGGTCAGCAAATCTATACAGGTCCACTCGCTGTATTGGTGAACTTGGCATCAGCATCTGCAAGTGAAATTTACTCTGCTGCAATTCAAGATTATGAGCGTGGCATTATCATTGGTAGTACAACCACAGGTAAAGGTACAGCTCAGGTCCAACTCGATACTTTGGCATATGGTCAAGCAACCTTAACTCAGCGTAAATTCTACCGTGTAACTGGTGGTAGTACGCAAAACAAAGGTGTAGTGCCAGATATTAAGCTTGTTGATATCTATAACGAAGAGTTTGGTGAGCGTAAATCGAAAAATGCGTTGAAGTGGGATACGATTCCGACTGCACCATTTAAGCGTGAAGGTTCAGTGCAGCCATATGTAGCGAAGCTGTCTCAACTTTCGGAACAACGCGTTGCTGTTGATCCACAGTTTAAGTATTTAAATAAACGTACAGCAATTGCGAAGGTTACGAGTGATCAGAAACAAGTTGTGCTTGATATTGATAAGCGCCGTGCAGAGCTTTTGAGTTTAGAAAAGCAAACTTTAGATGCTGAAAATGAACGTCGTATAGCAACAGGTCAAAAACCTTTCCCTAACTGGGAAAGCTATCAGGCTTCTTTAGATGCTCTAGCTGAATCTCGTGCCAAAATGAAAGCTAATCAACGTCCTGCGTTGCCAGAAGAAGAAACGTTCGTAAATGAAGCTGCGAATGTATTGATGGATTATGCGAAATTGCAGAACCGTTAAGTTCTCTTGTCTGTTTTATAAAAAAGCATGCTGTTCTCAGCGTGCTTTTTGAATTTTTATGTCAGTAAACTGTCATGCATTTATCATCAAAGTGTCAAGAAAGCTGCTTAATCTTTAAGCATGAAAATAAATATACTGATGGATGGCGCTATGCAAGGCTCATACGCGACAGCACTATTAAAACAACAGCAACTTCCTGAAAGCTTCCAATTCTATTTTAAACAAAAACAGCATTTGTCTAATACTCAGGAATTGCACCAACTTCACGAGTTGGTTCGTCCTCGTTTAAAAATTGCGATTGTGACAGAAACATGGCCACCTGAAATTAATGGTGTAGCACTCTCTTTGTTGCAGTTATGCCAAGGTTTACAGAAACAAGGGCATAAAATTCTACTTGTTCGACCTGAGCAAAAAGCCAAATGTCATGATTTTTTGCCAGAACAAGAATGTCTGGTCATGTCACAAGCGATTCCAAAATATCCAACTTTGCAATTTGGCTGGCCTCAATATTTAAAAGTTTCAAAAGCTTTTGAAAAATTTGTGCCAGATGTCGTACATATTGTGACTGAAGGACCGTTAGGTTTAACAGCCATGCAAGCCGCAAAAGCCAAAGATATTCCGGTCTCTAGTGGTTTTCATTCGCCGTTTCAAGATTTTAGCAGGTTCTTCGATTTGGCCTTTTTGGTGAAGCCGATTCAAAAATACCTTTGCTGGTTCCATAACAATACTCAAGTGACCTGTGTTCCAAGTAAAGATACGGAAGAGGCTTTACGCGGTTTTGGCATTACATGTCCTCTAGTCGTTGTTGGGCGAGGAGTGGATACTACTCGGTTTTCACCAAAACATCGCTCAGAAAACTTACGCCAGCAATGGGGCGTTGATTCCGATACACGTGTCATGTTGTATGTAGGTCGTTTATCACCGGAAAAAGAAGTCCAGCTGATCGTTGAGAGTTATGCAGCTATGCAAAACATTCAGCAACAGAAAACTAAACTGGTTGTGGTGGGAGATGGCCCGGATCTTGCTCGATTAAAAGCACTACCTGAAGCGAAAAATGTTATTTTTACGGGTAGTTTGCGCGGGCACGATTTGGCAGTCGCATATGCAAGTGCTGATGTCTTTGTATTTGCAAGCCAAGTTGAAACGTTTGGTAACGTAGTTTTGGAAGCAATGGCGAGCGGTTTGCCAGTTATCGCGTATGATTATGCATGTGCACACCAGTATTTAATACATGGCGTAAACGGTTGGTTAAGCCCACTTGGGCATAAGAACCATTTTATACAACAAATTTATCAGCTTCCTTCAATACAACAACTTAGAGAAATGGGCATACAAGCCTGTCATAAAGTACAGCAAAGCGGTTGGCAACTTCCGGTACAGCAATTAGAACAGGCATTTTATCAGGTAGTGAAGGAACCCTCGGCGGACTTCACCTAAGTATCCTAAAATAGGAGAACAACCATGAAATTTAAGAATGCAAAAATAAAAATACTCGATCTCGATTTACGAGGCTGCTTATATCTCAATAATTTCTCTCATTCACAGCGTGTGGCATTATTCTTCAAAATTATTAGCCGTGCTGGTGACGGACCTTTTTGGTACCTCATGTTGGCGATTGTATGGGGAATGCAGGGCATTACCTATAGCTTGCAAATTATCTATTTGCTACTTGGTGGTTCGGTTGGAACAGCAATTTATAAATTCTTAAAACATAAAACCACGCGTCCACGTCCTTACCAAGTACATCAGGTGATTGTTCTCGGTGAAAGACCACTCGATCACTTTAGTTTTCCATCAGGTCATACGTTACATGCTGTCATGGTGACAATTGTGTTGGGGTATATCCAACCTGTGTTGCTTGCAGCGATGTTGCCGTTCATGGTGCTTGTGGCATTGTCTCGTATGGTACTTGGACTTCACTATCCGAGTGATGTGATTGTGGGCGCACTTATTGGTGCAGCAGTAGCAAGTCTGATTATTTTTGTCGCGCCATTATTGGGCATTGCTTTATAACGAACAGTAATTTTTATCAGCTTAAGCTATCGATTAGGTTTGTGGATTTGCTAAAGTACACAGTTCTTGATTTAGCAGATTAAACAGATAGGAGCCGCTATGGGCTTACGTTGGACAGATACGATTGATATTGCCATTGAATTGTCAGAAGCACATCCAGAAGTTGATCCGCAATGGATTCGTTTTACCGATTTACATGCATGGGTTTGTGCGTTACCAGACTTTAGTGATGACCCAAATAAATCAACCGAAGGATTGCTAGAAGCTATCCAAATGGCTTGGTTGGATGAAGTTCGCTAAAAACAGTAGAAAAAATCGCAACTTTTACACATTCAAAGCTGATTATTGCCTATGACATCGGTATAATGCGGCAAATTTTTTAAAGTTTAAATCTTAAAATAAAGGAGCCACTCATGGCAATTGAACGTACTTTGTCTATCGTAAAGCCAGATGCTGTGTCTAAAAACCACATCGGTGAAATTTTTGCTCGTTTCGAAAAAGCGGGTTTAAAAATTGTTGCGACTAAAATGAAACACCTTTCTCAAGCTGACGCTGAAGGTTTCTATGCAGAGCACAAAGAACGCGGTTTCTTTGGTGACTTAGTTGCATTCATGACTTCTGGTCCAGTTGTTGTATCTGTTCTTGAAGGTGAAAACGCAGTTCTTGCTCATCGTGAAATCTTAGGTGCTACAAACCCTAAAGAAGCGGCTCCTGGTACTATCCGTGCTGATTTCGCTGTAAGCATCGACGAAAATGCTGCTCACGGTTCTGACTCAGTTGCTTCTGCAGAGCGTGAAATTGCTTACTTCTTTGCTGACAACGAGATCTGCCCACGCACTCGTTAATCGAAAGCATTCAAACCAGATAAGTGGTATACTACTTATCTGGTTTTTTTATTCTCTCAAGAGCATATTGTTTGATTCTTGAACAATATATTCTTTTTTTGACATGGTTTAGGTAAATACACATGAGTTCTGCAGTGGTCGTTTCATCTGAAAATCTTGATGGACAGCAGCAATCTTCGTCCACGCCAGCATCGCCTGCTGCCGAAAAAGTGAATTTACTCGGCATGTCACGTGCTGAATTAGAAAAATTCTTTGAAGATATTGGTGAGAAAAAGTTTCGTGCCGGTCAGGTTATGAAATGGATTCATCAATACTTTGTTACTGATTTTGCTGAAATGACCAATATTTCAGGTAAGTTACGTGCAAAGCTTGAACAAATTTGTGAAATTAAAGCCCCTGAAGTGGTACACCGTCATTATTCAAAAGACGGAACACGTAAATGGGTGTTTCGCGTAGGTGAAGGTTCTGGCTCTTTAGTAGAAACTGTATTAATTCCTGCCGAAGATAAAACAGGTTCACGCAAAACTTTGTGTATTTCTTCACAAGTGGGCTGCGCATTGGACTGCTCATTTTGTTCAACAGGTAAGCAAGGTTTCCAGCGCGATTTAACGCCAGATGAAATTATTGGGCAACTTTGGATGGCAAACTATTCTTATATGGAAGAAGTGCCTGTTGCTGAGCGCGAGCGTTCAGTGACCAATGTCGTGATGATGGGTATGGGTGAGCCATTGCTCAACTACGATGCTGTATTAAGCTCAATGCACATTATGCTCGATGACTTTGCTTATGGTATGTCAAAACGTCGTGTGACTTTGTCAACGTCAGGTGTTGTGCCAAAAATTGACCAACTTGCGAAAGATATTGATGTTGCTTTAGCAATTTCCCTGCATGCGCCAAATGATGAATTGCGTAATGAACTTGTGCCTATTAATAAAAAATATCCATTGGCTCAGTTGATTGCGGCATGTCAGCGTTATATTGCCAAAGATGGTAATGAAAGCGCACGTAAACATGTGACCATTGAATATGTCATGTTAGAAGGTGTGAACGACCAACCTGAACATGCACAGCAGTTGCTTAAATTACTTAAAAACTTACCAAGTAAAATTAACTTGATTCCATTTAATCCGTTCCCTCATGCGCCATATGGACGCTCAAGTCGAAATCGTATCATCTCTTTCCAAAAAACTTTGTCTGATGCAGGATTTGTGTGTACGATTCGTCAAACACGTGGCGATGATATTGATGCCGCATGTGGACAATTGGTCGGCCAAGTTGCTGACCGTACGCGTCGTGCTGAGCAGTGGCAAAAGAAAGTGGCTCAACGACAAGAGATTTTACGTACACAAGGATAATATTGAGGGCAGACTTTGAGTACTCCGAAGTTGAAGATCATGTTATGTATGGGGGTTGCTGTTGCACTTTTGGCAAGTGGTTGCCAGACTTCGCAAACGGTTAAAAAGGACCCGGAAAAAGCAGTAAAAGTGCGTACGCAGCTTGCTGCCGAATACATTCGTTCTGGTGACTTGGATTCTGCAAAGCGTTCTCTTGACCAAGCGTTAAGTGTCGATAGTCGTGATGCAACGGCAAATATGATGATGGGTATTTTATTGCAACAAGAAGGCAGTAAATCCAATTTAGAAAAAGCGGAACATTACTTTAAGCGTGCAATTTCGTCTGAACCAGACAATGCTCAGGCACGTAATAATTATGGTACGTATTTGTACCAAATGGAGCGTTATAATGATGCTATTGAGCAATTTCGTATTGCTGGTGCAACATTAGGCTATGATCAACGTTACCAGGCTTTAGAAAATCTGGGGCGAATTTATTTAAAACTAGGCGATATTGCGAGTGCTGAAAAAACATTCAAACAAGCACTTCTTGCTAACCGCGACTCTTACATTTCAATGTTAGAGTTAGCAGAAATTTTTTATTTGCAGCAGCAGATTCCGGCTGCTACACAAATGTATGAACAATATGTTCGTACAGTGGGGCAGAAAAATCAGGGTGCACGCGCACTTTGGATTGGTTTAAGAGTGGCTCGAGCCAATGCGGATAAAATGGGAATGCAAGTTTTAGTAAACCAGTTACGTGCTTTATTCCCGGAAAGTCCAGAATATCAACGTTATTTGCAATTACAGTATAGTACTGAGGCCGTATGGAAATAAATCCTAATTCACAGCAGCCAACTGGCTCAAGCTTACCGACTTCTGCTTTAGGAAATATTCAACGTCCTGGTGAGTATTTACGTCAAATTCGTGTTTCTCAGAAAAAAGAATTAGAGCAAGTATCTTCAGATTTAAATATGCCGCTGAAAACGCTTAATGCGTTAGAGCAAGACGACTATAAATCTTTGCCAGAAGCGACTTTTATCAAAGGCTATTATCGTTCTTATGCGAAGTATTTAAATACTGATGCAACTGCAATTATCCAGCGTTTTGATGAGATTTATGCAAACGATACTGGGCTTTTGCCAAATCATGCTTTAAACAACTCACCAATTAAAATCATGGGTAAATTACCGGGTTCTAATAGTGATCGTAACAAAAAATGGTTAAAGCGCGCACTGCTTGCAATTTTGATTATTGCTGTCGTGTCATTAATTGTGATGGGTGTCCAAAAATGGACCTCAAACAAAGAAGATGCTGAGCTGCCAAAAGCAAATCAGTCTAATGTTGAAGTTTTACCTATGAAAGGGAATGCCTCTGCAACAGTGGGTGACCAATTGGTGTTAAACTTTAACCGTCCAACTTCTGTTCATATTGTAGATGCAACAGGGAAGGTTTTAGCGACGGGTCGTCAGGCATCGACTTTAACCTTAAATGGTGAGTCTCCATTCCAGATTCGTCTTGATGATGCAACGGCTGTGTCATTAAGTCTAAACCAAGAACAGATTTCATTGTCTCCATATACGGTAAACGGTAAAGCTGAATTCCGTTTATCCCGCTAATACCATGAGTTGAGCGATACAATGATAGAGAACCCAATTAAACGTCGACCAACACGTAAAATTCGTGTTGGTTCGGTCTATGTCGGTGGCGATGCACCTATTAGTGTGCAAAGTATGACAAATACCGAAACTTGCGATGTTGACGCAACTGTGGCTCAGATTGAGCGTTGTGTTGATGCAGGTGCAGATATTATGCGTGTTTCAGTGCCTTCTATGGAAGCTGCTGAAGCCTTTGGTGCAATCCGTAAGCGTGTTTCAGTTCCATTAGTAGCTGATATCCATTTTGACCATAGAATTGCTTTGGCAGTTGCAGATTATGGTGCGGACTGCTTGCGTATTAACCCGGGCAATATCGGTTCAGACCAGAAAGTTCGTGAAGTTGTGGCTGCGGCACGTCATCACGGTATTTCTATGCGTATTGGCGTGAATGCGGGTTCTCTAGAAAAAGATTTACAGAAAAAATATGGCGAGCCTACAGGGCAGGCACTTCTTGAGTCAGCTTTACGTCATATTGATATTTTAGACCGTCTTGACTTCCATGAGTTTAAAGTCAGTGTAAAAGCATCAAATGTGTTTTTAACCATGGATGCTTATCGTTTGCTTTCACAACAAATTGATAATCCATTGCACTTGGGTGTAACCGAGGCTGGTATTTACCGTACAGGTACTGTGAAATCAGCGATTGCTCTTGGTGGGTTATTGATGGAAGGCATTGGCGATACGATGCGTATTTCGCTTGCTGCTGAACCTGAAGATGAAATCAAGATCGGTTTTGATATCTTAAAATCGCTTGGCCTACGTTCTAACGGTATTAACTTTATTGCTTGTCCAAGTTGTTCTCGCCAAGAATTTAACGTGATTCAGGTGATGCAGGCTTTAGAAGAGCGTTTAGAAGATATCCGTACACCAATGGACGTTTCGGTTATTGGCTGTAAGGTAAATGGCCCAGGTGAAGCAAAAGAAGCAGATATCGGGGTTGTTGGGGCTGCGCCTCGTTCATTGGTTTATCGTAATGGTGAGAAAAGCCATTTAATTGATACCAATCAATTGGTTGATGAAATCGAAACTATGGTTCGTCAACGTGTTCAAGAGCTTGAAGAAGCTAAATCTAAAGAAATTATTCGTAGTTCATCATGAGTTCAATTGTCGCAATCAAAGGTTTTAATGACGTTTTACCAACGCAAACAGCAGCGTGGAGACGTCTCGAGCAGCATTTAGCATCTTTAATGGATGCTTATGGTTACCAACAAATTCGTTTGCCGATCGTTGAACAAACGGGACTGTTTAAACGTGCTATTGGTGATGCAACCGATATCGTAGAAAAAGAAATGTACACATTCTTCGATAAAGGAAACCCACCTGAGTCACTGACTTTACGTCCGGAAGGAACAGCGGGTTGTGTTCGTGCCTTGGTTGAACATAACTTGTTGCGTGGTGCTACGCCACGTGTGTGGTATATGGGACCTATGTTCCGTTATGAAAAACCACAAAAAGGCCGTTACCGCCAGTTCCACCAGTTTGGTGTGGAAACTTTTGGTGTAGCGACTCCTGATATCGACGCTGAATTGATTATGTTGACTGCCCGTTTGTGGAAACGTATGGGTGTTGATCACATGGTTCAACTTGAGTTGAATACTTTGGGTGAAACAGATGAGCGTACGGAATATCGTAATGCTTTGGTTGCGTTCTTAAATGAACATAAAGATGCTTTGGATGAAGATTCACAGCGCCGTTTAACAACAAACCCATTACGTATTTTAGATTCTAAAATTGAGTCGACTCAGAAAATTCTGGAAAATGCGCCGAAATTACATGACTTCTTAAAAGAAGACAGTTTAAGCCACTTCCAGCAATTACAAGATTATTTGACTGCCGCAGGCATTAAATTTGTAATTAACCAAAAATTGGTACGTGGTCTAGATTATTACAATAAAACTGTTTTTGAATGGACAACAAAAGCATTAGGTTCGCAAGGTACAGTATGTGCAGGTGGACGCTATGATGGTTTGGTTGGCCAGTTAAAAGGTAAGGCTGATCAGTCTGTTCCAGCGGTCGGTTTTGCAATGGGGATGGAGCGTTTATTGCTTCTACTTGAGCAAGTCGAACAGGCTGAAATTGTACGTGACTGTGAAGCGTTCTTGGTTGCGGAGCCTGCTTATCATTCTAAAGCTTTAGTTCTAGCAGAACAATTGCGTGACCAGTTAGAAGCTGCGAATAGTAACATTCGCATTAAAACTGGTTCACAAGGCAGCATGAAGAGTCAGATGAAAAAAGCTGATCAGGCTGGGGCTGTTTACGCCATAATTTTGGGTGAACGTGAGTGGGAAGCACAGCAGCTTGCTGTAAAAGAGTTGGCAACGGCTGAGCAATCACAAGTTGCATTGGCTGAACTCGTACCATTCTTAATTGAAAAATTTACAAAATAAACTGAAACATCTGGAAAAGGACAATCACATGAGCTTAAGTGATGAAGAACAATTCGACAGCTTAAAGTCGTTCGCCAAAAAATATGGTTCTGCCATGATTAGCGGGATTCTCATTGCATTGATTGCCTTTTTCGGGTGGGAATATTGGCAAAAAAGAAACCTTGCAACGAGTCAGACAGAAACTGCAAAAGTACAGCAGTTAATGGATGAAGCAAATGCAACAGCTGATAACCCAAATGCTTTAGCTTCAATAACAGCTTCGGCAGATAAGATTGTAAAAGACGATATTGATTCAGTTCAGGCGATACAAACTCAATTTGTATTGGCAAAACTTGCATATGAAAAACAAGATTATGCTGCTGCTGAAAAAGCTTTGAAAAAAGTTGAGAATTCAAAAGTAAAAGATGAAGGACTGATTCAGGTTGTAAAATTGCGTTTAGCAGATGCACAATTGGCGCAAAACAAATATGATGAAGCTCTAAAAACCTTGTCTGGTGATGTCGATCCGGCATTTAAAGCAACAGTAGAAGAGTTACGTGGTGATATCTTTGTTGCTAAGAAAGATATTGATTCTGCTAAAAAAGCATATCAAGCTGCATGGGATTCGTTACTGGAACGTAAACAAGAGCGACAAATTTTACAAATTAAACTCGAAAGTGTTGGCGTTTTAGTTGAAGATCCACAGATTGAGCGCCCAATTTTGGAAACACAGGTGGAAGAGTCTTAATGAATCAGAAATTCAAACTGCCTTTGGCAATTGCAATCGCATCGGCTGTATTGGTCGGATGTTCTAGCAACAAAGTAAAAGAAGCAAAACCAAATCCACTACCGAAATTGACTGAGTCAAATAAGAGTTTGGTGCCCGTGTTTTCACGCAGTGTTTCTTCTACGAATAAGGCAGATCCATTACGTTTACAACTTGACGCTAGCGAAGGTGTCGTTTTTACCCTTGATCCTAAAGGTGAAGTTGCTGCATATCGTGGTAAACAACGTCTTTGGGAGAAAAAAGTTAGTAAATTGGGCTTAAGCTCTGGTGTTGAAGCAGCTGAAGGTATTGTTGTTGTTGGTAACAGTAAAGGTCAGTTATTTGCTTTAGATCAGGCAACTGGTGAACAAAAATGGACTGCACAATTATCTGGTGCTTTATTAAGTCCTTCTTTAGTTCAGTCTGGACGCGTGATTACAATTGCAAATGACGGTACTGTATTTGCACACGATGTATCATCAGGACAACAAGTTTGGGCATATAAATTGCCAAATGTTCAGTTCAGTTTACGTGGTCAGCCATCGCCAGTGAGTCTTGACCCTCGTACTGTTTTAATTGCTTCTGCAAATGCATATGTTTATGCAATTGATACGATTAGTGGTATTCCGCGCTTCCAACGTCGTGTTGCAGTAAGTGAAGGGCGTTCTGATATTCAGCGTTTAATTGACATTGATGGTGATCCGGTTGTTGTGGGTCAACTCATGGTAACAACTAGTTTCCAAGGCCAAGTAACTGTTACTGATCTTGCTTCTCAACGTGTGGTTTGGAGTGAAGATTCAAGTAGCACCAAGCGTCCAGAAGTTTATGATAATAAAGTGTTTGTTTCGTCAACTGATGGCAAGCTTACTGCTTATGACTTAACAACAGGCGAACAGCTTTGGCAAAATGATAGTCTCTTAAACCGTCATTTAAGTAATCCTGTCGTGTTGGGATCGGACCTTATTGTTGGTGATTTGGATGGTGTTTTACACCTAATCGACCCGACAACAGGTAAGTTGATTGGTCGTTCTAAAACAAGTGGTGAGGTCAATACATTACGTGTGATTGAGAATCAGCTCTATGTTTCGACCCGAAAAGGCGATTTAAGTATTTGGCAGAATCGTTAATTTTGTTCGCTTGTGCTAAAATAGCCGCTTAACAAATTACGCTGTTAAAAATATCGGGGTGTTTGAATTAAATCAGTTCAAAGCCCCGTCTTTTATTATGGTCATATCTGACCTTAAAATATATCTCCTGTACTGTTTTTAATGCTCATGCCATGAGATATGGCTGGTCTTGAATTAAGGTTATTGTATGAAACCCGTTATTGCGCTCATTGGTCGTCCGAATGTCGGAAAATCAACGTTATTTAACCAGATTACCAAGAGTCGTGATGCACTTGTAGCCGACTTCGCGGGTTTGACTCGTGACCGTAAATATGGTGATGCGACTTATCAAAATAAGTCTTTCATTGTTGTTGATACTGGTGGTATTGGTGAAAGTGAAGGCGGTATCGATAACTACATGGCCGAGCAGTCGAAAACAGCCATCAATGAAGCAGATATTATTATTTTTGTGGTAGATGCGCGTGCCGGATTGTTAGCTTCCGATGAGCAAATTGCCCGTGAATTACGTACTTTAGGCAAGAAAATTTATCTTGTTGCCAATAAGGTTGATGGTGTTCATGCTGAAGCTGCTTTAGTTGAGTTCTACAAGCTTGGTATGGGTGAACCATTACAAGTTGCAGCGAGCCATGGCCGTGGCGTACAACAAATGCTTGAGGATGTGCTTCAAGATATTCCGGAAGATGAAAATCCTGAAGAGCATGACAAAGATACCGGATTGCGTCTAGCAATTATTGGTCGTCCGAACGTGGGTAAATCAACGTTAGTAAATCGCTTACTTGGTGAAGACCGTGTGGTAGCGTTTGACCAACCGGGTACAACTCGTGACTCTATTTATATTCCGTTCGAGCGTGAAGGTCGTAAATACACTTTAATTGATACAGCAGGTGTACGCCGTAAAGGTAAAGTTGATGAAATGATTGAGAAATTCTCAATTGTGAAGACTTTACAAGCGATGAAAGATGCACATGTGGTGGTGGTTGTAGTTGACGCCCGTGAAGGTATTGTTGAGCAAGACTTACATTTAATTGGCTATGCGCTGGAAGCTGGGCGTGCCATGGTCAT
Source organism: Acinetobacter sp. OYA S30 (assembly GCF_033599315.1). NCBI lineage: Bacteria > Pseudomonadati > Pseudomonadota > Gammaproteobacteria > Moraxellales > Moraxellaceae > Acinetobacter > Acinetobacter sp. OYA S30. Next base: position 79,869 of record NZ_JAWVAV010000001.1, on the reverse strand, counting down.
TGCGATCAATAAATGGGACAACATGAGTGAATACGACCGCAAGCAGTGTAAGCTTGATGTTGAGCGCCGTTTTGACTTTATTCCTTGGGCTCGAATTCACCTTATTTCTGCTCTACATGGTACTGGGGTGGGTGAGTTATATCCATCAATTCACCGTGCTTATGAGTCTGCAAACTTAAAGGTATCTCCTGCGAAATTGACGCAGATTTTGAATGATGCAACTGATCAGCATCAGCCGCCGACAGTTCAAGGTCGTCGTATTAAAATGCGTTATGCACACATGGGTGGACAAAATCCACCGACTATTGTGATTCACGGTAACAAGGTGGATAAGACTCCGGCAGATTATCGCCGTTATTTAGAGAATGTGTTCCGTAAGGTTTATAAGCTTGAAGGTACACCGGTTAAAATTGAATTTAAGACTTCTGAAAACCCGTTTGAAGGCCGTAAGAGTCAGGTCGATGAGCGTACTGCTGCACGTCGTCGTCGTTATATTCAGAAATTCAAAAAAGCAGAAAAGAAATTTAAACGTTAATCTGTTTTTAATTGAAAAAGCCCAAAGTCTTCTTTGGGCTTTTTATTGTATTGTCTAATCAGGTATCAGTAAGGTTTTAATGCTAGCAGTGAATTATGGATGGTTCGGATTAATAAAATGAATAGTAAACATGTGGACATTTATATAGGAAAACTCAATGATTTTTTAAAACGAAAACAACACGACTTTCCCGACTTTCGTACATTTAATGAGTATAAAAAACAGCAAATAAAGAGTATCAGAAATAGACTGATTGTAGAGAAACTACAACTCATTTCAACGGAATTGGAGTTTGCCAAGCATGAACATGGCAAACCTTATTTATTGAATCACACTTTGCATTTTAATCATTCCCATAGCCAACAATATTATGCTTTAGCGCTGAGTGAGCGAATTAAAGATATTGGTATAGATGTTGAAGAGCTTGATCGTAAAGTACGTCTGGATAGTCTGGCACAACATGCTTTTCATTCTGATGAATATGCAACGTGGCAAAGTCTAGAACAAGATAGAGAATATTGGTTTAAAGTCTGGACGACTAAAGAAGCTGTTTTAAAAGCATCGGGTCTGGGTATACGTTTAGATTTAAATACCTTAAACACCCAAGCACATCCTACAAATCAGGGCGGATTATGTTCGCATGAGCTTATTGGGACATTTGCCTACCAAAACTTTGTGTTAGGTAATATGATCTTAACAGTCGCATGGCGTTCAGAGCAATCATGCCGTGGATTCCAGTTTCCTTCTATTCAGATTCATTCACTTGACCGTTAAATCTAAATTACTCTCATAAAAAAACCGCGAATTACGCGGTTTTTTGAGTTTAGGGTAAGCTATAAAATTAAGCTTGCCCTTCAACAGCAGCAGCTTGAGCACGTTGCATGTTTGCTTCGAACTCTGCATCAAAGTTAATTGGAGTAAGAAGTAACTGTGGGAAGCTACCTTTTGTTACTAGATCGTTTACCGCTTCACGTAAGAACGGGAACAAAATGTTCGGGCAGTATGCACCCAAAATGTAAGGTAAACGGTCTTCTTCGATATTATCGATTAAGAAAATACCAGATTGAGTTACATCTACGATGAACGCTGTTTCATTATCGTTATTGGCTTGAACCACAACTTTTAAAGATACTTCAAAGTGAGTTGGGTCAATCTTTTCAGCAGCTGAAGAAAGATTGATGTTAAGTTCAGGTTGCCATTGTTTAGTGAAAACTTGTGCCCCTGGAACCTCAAAAGAAATATCTTTTGTATAAATACGCTCTAAAGCTAATTGTGGTTGAACTTGTTGTTCTTCGCTCATTGTTTTTTCCTTAATATGGATGCGATGTTAAGCCAATAATTCGTCGAGTTTACCTTCACGCTCTAAAGCATAAAGTTGGTCAAAACCACCGATAAACTGATCATTAATAAAAATTTGTGGAACAGTACGATGATTTGTACGTTGCATTAATTCAGCACGTACTTCTGGCGCTTCAACAGAAAGATTTACTTCTTTGTAAGCAACACCTTTACGCTCAAGTAATTGTTTCGCGCGAACGCAGTACGGGCATACAGAAGTTGAGTAAACAATGACATTTGCTGCCATAACAATTCTCCTTAAGCTTTTGGTTTGCTTTTAACGAGAGGTAAGCCTTGAGCTTTCCAGTTACTGATACCACCATCAAGGCGATAGCTGTCATGGTGAGCGACTTTCTGTAAAGCGCTACCAGCAACTTGCCCTAGGTTGCAAATAAATACCAATGGACGGTCACTTGCTTTTAATTCATCAGCATGACTTGCAATTTGGCTATAAGGAATATTGCGGCTACCACTAATGTGACCTTCGCGGAAGTCTTTGCTATCGCGTAAGTCAATCAAAAGGGCATTTTTCGCTTTCACTAAAATACCAAGCGACTGTGGAGAAATTTTACGACCGTTACGTTGACCTTCAAAAATGAAGAACAATACGATCAAGACTCCGAGTGTACCAAACAAAATGGGGTGATTCCCCATAAACTCTAACCAGCGTTCCACAAGTCACCTAAAAAATTAAAAACAAAATTGACCTAGAGTATAGCGTATATAGATGGTGATCAAAATCACCACTTCAAGGGCAAATGGGGCAGAAAATTAGTTTTTTTGCTGCGCTTCTTGAATCTCATCGATTAAACGTAAAAAGCTGTCTAGGCGGCGTGGTAAAATTTCACCTGCTTCAACAGCCTGTTTTAAGCCACAGTTCTTTTCATGAGTATGAGTGCAATTACGGAACTGACACGAACCTAAATGTGCTTCGATTTCAGGGAAGCCCATACGAATTTTATCTAAATCGAGATGCCAAAGCCCAAACTCGCGAATTCCCGGTGAATCAATTAAGGCGCCATTTCTACCAAAGTTGATTAAACGAGTAGAAGTCGTGGTGTGCTGTCCAAGTGCTGAGTTTTCAGAAATGATATTGGTTTTTTGTTCAGCATCTGGAATGAGCACATTAATAAGTGAGCTTTTCCCAACTCCTGACTGACCTACAAAAGCTACTGTCTCGCCATCAAGACGCTGGGACAATGCTGAGATGTCACCTTTAGAATGACAAATCATGACTTCATAGCCTAAATTTTCATACTCTTTGAGCATGTCGAGAATCGGATCATTTTCAGTGAGTAAATCTGATTTATTAAGCACTAAAAGAGCCGGAATATTCGCATCTGCACATGCCACTAAGTAGCGGTCAATCAAAGTAGGTGCCGGTTCTGGCAGTGGGGCAAAAACAATAACGATTAAGCTGATATTCGCAGCTACAGGTTTTACTTTGTGATAGCGATCCGGGCGTGTAAGTAATGAAGTACGTGGATGAATTGCGGTAATAATCCCTAAACCTGTATTAGGGTCAGCTTGCCACTTCACTCGGTCACCAGTGACCAGTAATTCAAGGTTTGTACGGGTGTGACAGCGCCAAACGCTATTTAATTCAATGGGTTTCCAAAACGGTTCTGGTTCGCCTTCGGCGACTTGCGGTTTTTCTGGGTGATGATCGGGTACAGAAAGTGCCTGTACTTCAAGTTGACGTCCATAGTGCTGTACAACCAGCCCATCTAGATCTTGTGAAGTATCGACTTCTTCTTGGCGAGTTTTATGCTGTTTTTCAATACGACGTTGCTGTTGCTCAGTTAAACGACGCTTACGAATTAGAGCCATTCATATCCCAAAAAAACCATTGTTTGAAGACCGCAAAAATAGCACGAAGCTGGTATGGAATTACAGCGCAGAAGCAAGAAATTTGCTACTATTGATGTTTTTACGGCACTTTAGAACGTACATTCATGAGCAGTACTTTAAATACACGATTAATTTGGATTGATCTGGAAATGACAGGTTTAGATACCGACAACGACCAGATTATTGAAATTGCAACAATTATTACAGATGATCATTTAAATGTACTTGCCGAAGGTCCGGTTTTGGCTATTCATCAACCTGATCGTATTTTAAATGCAATGGATGAGTGGAATACGCGTCAGCACGGCCAGTCAGGTTTAATTGAACGAGTTCGTCGTAGTAAATTGACAGCTCGTGATGCTGAGTTACAGACTTTAGAATTTCTAAAAAAATGGGTAAATCCAAAAGTTTCACCAATGTGTGGTAACTCGATTTGTCAGGATCGCCGTTTCTTACATCGTCTTATGCCTGAACTAGAACAGTATTTCCACTATCGTAATCTTGACGTATCTACAGTAAAAGAACTCTCAAAACGCTGGCGTCCTGAAATTATGAGTGGTCTGAAAAAAAATGCATCACATTTGGCGATGGATGACATTCGTGATTCTATTTCTGAGCTTAAGTATTACCGCGAATACTTCTTCATTATGAATACTGACGGTAAAGATTGATTAGGTTATTCAAGTAAGAAGAAAAGGGGGCGAAAGCTCCCTTTTTTATTGTTTAAAGGACATTGTTACAATAATGCCAAGTGGGAATTTGGCTTTCATATTCATTTTGCTTAAAATGATGTTTTAAGTTTATTTATTATAAAAAGAGAGCATTTATGCAAAGTAATAACCCGATACTGACACGCGTTGAAACGGTCAGTGACTATAGTCAACCGATGACCGTGCAAGGTGCGATTCAAAAATCTGTGATGTTGACCATCATTGCAGCCGCAGTGGGTGTCGCTTTATTTTTCTATGCAGCCTTTACTGCAAATGTTGGTATTGCTTATGCGGCTTCAATTGTGGGTGCAATTGGCGGCTTGGTTTTAGCTTTAATTACGACTTTTAAACCAACAACTGCTCCAACTTTGGCAATTCCTTATGCTTTATTTGAAGGGGCTTTCTTAGGTGGTATTTCTTTTACTTTCCAGTTGAAATATCCGGGCGTTCCTCTTCAAGCTTTATTGGCAACTTTCGTCACGACTTTGGTGATGTTTGGTCTATATAAGTTTCAAATCATACGCGCAACTGAAAAGTTCAAATCAGTTGTGATCTCTGCATCTCTGGCGATCTTTATTGTATTTATCGTGCAGATGGTGATGCGTTTAGCGTTTGGCTCAAGCATTCCTTATATTTTTGAAAGCAACTGGTTAGGTATTGGTTTTGCTGCTTTTGTTGCAGTGATTGCTTCACTGAACCTAATTTTAGATTTTGATTTGATCGAAACTAATGCAGCATATCGTGCACCAAAATTCATGGAATGGTTGTGTGGTATTGCCTTACTTGCAACTTTAGTATGGATGTATATCTCTTTCTTACGTTTACTTGGCTTATTGTCTGACGACTAGAAATGAGTCGGTAAAAAGTCGCTCCTAAATCGGAGCGATTTTTTTTCGTGCGATTTTTGAAAAAAGATGCATTATGCAATTTCGAAAAACGTTGAATATTGGCATTATGCTGAAAATTGTTTTGAGTGAGATCGGCATGACACAAGGACTTTTAGCAGGTAAACGCTTTTTGATTGCAGGCGTTGCTAGTAAATTATCAATTGCTTATGGTATTGCACAAGCATTACACCGTGAAGGTGCTGAGCTTGCATTTACTTATCCAAACGAAAAATTAAAAAAACGTGTAGATGAGTTTGCTGAGCAATTCGGTTCTAAGCTTGTGTTTCCATGTGATGTTGCCGTTGATGCTGAAATTGATAATGCATTTGCGGAACTTGCAAAACATTGGGACGGCGTAGACGGTGTTGTGCACTCAATCGGCTTTGCACCTGCACACACGCTTGACGGTGACTTTACTGACGTGACTGACCGTGACGGTTTTAAAATTGCTCATGACATTAGCGCATACAGCTTTGTTGCAATGGCACGTGCTGCAAAACCTTTATTACAAGCTCGCCAAGGTTGTTTATTAACTTTGACTTACCAAGGTTCTGAGCGCGTTATGCCTAACTACAACGTAATGGGTATGGCAAAAGCATCTTTAGAAGCTGGCGTTCGTTACTTGGCATCAAGTTTGGGTGTTGACGGTATCCGTGTAAACGCAATTTCTGCGGGTCCAATTCGTACTTTGGCTGCTTCTGGTATTAAATCTTTCCGTAAAATGCTAGATGCTAACGAAAAAGTTGCGCCATTAAAACGTAACGTAACCATTGAAGAAGTGGGTAATGCAGCGTTATTCCTATGCTCACCTTGGGCTTCAGGTATTACTGGTGAAATCCTATATGTAGATGCTGGTTTCAATACTGTAGGTATGAGCCAATCTATGATGGATGATGAATAAGTCTTAAGATTTATTCAGACATAAAAAAAGCCGTAGTTGAAGGACTACGGCTTTTTTACTGGGCGCAAGTTATTGCGGCAGTTCTTTTACAGGTGAACCGCCTAATGCCTGCATAAGGGTAACATAAGCGTTGTATTGGCTTTGTTTGGTTTCAACAAGACTCAAGCGCGCAGTACGTGTAGTTTGCTGTGCATCAAGAAGTGTTTTTAACGCAACAGCGCCATAACGGTAGCGGACTTCAGTTAAACGTTCAGTTTTTTCTGCAAGTTCGACATTACGCTCTTGTAACGCTACTTGTTTGTCGAGTTCTGTGCGGCTTGATAACGCGTTTTCTACATCAGCAAAAGCCTGATAAAGCGTTTGGCGATATTGAATAATCGCTTTTTCATAATCTAGGTTGCTAATCGCGATATCTTTTTTCATATCGTTATATTGCAAAAACGGTAGGCTTAAACTCGCTCCAAGCGTAAGGGCAGGGTTACGTAATAACTCCGTTAACGATGTGCTGCTTGAACCTAAACTACTGGTTAAGCTAATTGACGGGTAGTAGCTTGCTTTAGTTGCATCTTTAGTTGCTAGTGCTTTTCTCAAGCGAAGCTCAGCTGCTTGCAAGTCTGGGCGACGTGACAAAATATCCGCTGGTAAACCCGCACCAATAGCAGGCAGCGCTGTACGTGGTAAACGCTGTGGCTCTTGAATATTGAGTTGCTGTACTGGCTCATGCAATAACACAGCAATGGCTGTACGCGTTTCAACAAGCTGTTGCTCAATCTGGCTTAAACTTGCTTTTTGGCTTTGAACAGACTGCTCGGCTTGCGTAAGGTCTAAGCCTGAAACTGCACCTGCTTTATACTGAGTTTGAACCAATTGATAAAGCTTTTGCGAAGTGGCTAAGCTTTGCTGCGCAGTTGCATAACGTTCATTTAAATAGCCGAGTTGCCAGTAGAGTTTCGCAGTAGTGGCAATCAGACTTTGACCAGTAGCTTGAAGATCTTGTTCGGTTGCTAAGGCTTCCCATTTACTTGCTTCAGTTTGACGAGCAAGCTTGCCAAACAAATCAAGTTCATAGCTCACCCCAGCACTCATTGATAAACCTTTCGCGCTGTCATCTCCCGAATTTAAGTCGAAAGAATGTCCTGTAGAAACACTAGAGTTGGTCCGTAAGCCTTGTTTATTCGCGGTTAAATCAGCTTGCAAGCGTGCTTGCTTGAGTGTGATTCCCGCAACAGCCAAATCACTATTGCGCTCTAAAACATTAGTTACGAGTTGGTTGAGCTGTGTATCTCTAAACAATGTCCACCAACGGTCAGAATATTGCTCAACCGATGCTGTTTTAGCTTTAGCCTTATCGTACTGAAAACTACCCGGAACTTGTACAGCTGGTGCTTGGTAAGGTGTTTTTACTACAGCGGCACATCCCACAAGAGAACTAGTGAGGAGAAGTGCTGCGCTAAGTTTAGTCATAGAAAAAGACATGCAGTTTTCCTTATTCTCGTGATAGTGCTGCAACAGGGTCAAGTTTTGCTGCATTCTTGGCAGGTAAGAAGCCGAATACGACACCAATCAATGTTGAACACACAAACGCAGCAACAATTGACGTGGTTGAATAGGCGACAGCAAAGTTGCCACCGGCAAACTTATTAATCAGTTGTCCTAAGCCAAGTGATAGCAGTACGCCAAGTACACCACCAATCAAACATACTAAAATTGCTTCAATCAGGAACTGCTGCAAAATATCACTTTGTCGAGCACCCACAGCCATACGCACACCAATTTCTTGCGTACGTTCAGTCACCGAAACCAGCATAATATTCATTACACCGATACCACCAACTACCAGAGAAATTACAGCAATTGCTGATACTAAGAGGGTCATAGTACTTGTGGTTTTCTCAATGGTTTGTCGGATACTGTCACTGTTCATGGTGAAAATATCTTGGGCACCGTGGCGTTGGGTTAATAAGTTAACGATGGCGTTTTCAGCAGCACTGGTCGAGTATTTATCATTAATACGTACGATAATATTACGGACATGCGCTTGCCCTAACATACGGCTCATGACCGTGGTATAAGGCATATATACATTCAGCGTGTCATCCGAACCCATTCCGCTGGTCTGAGGTTCTACAATGCCGATAATACGAGCTGGCACGCTACCCAGTAACACGACTTGCCCGATTGGGTTAGTACCATCGCTAAAGAATTGTTTTTGCGTATTGGTATCAATGACTACATCTTGCGAACGGTCGCGGACACTTCGTTGATCAAAGGTTTGGCCGTCTTTAAAAACTAGACCTTTTACATCGAAATAATCGTTACTTACACCGTTAATAGTCGCATTTGCTTCATTTTGTTGATAACGCATGGTCTTGGATGTACTGACCATCGGGCTGACTGCACTGACATAAGGTTGTGTCATTAATGCATCGGCGTCGGCAGGAACCAGCGTTTTAAAATTGGCTGTCTTGGAGTTATCACCAAAACCACGACCTTGGAATACCGTAATTGTGTTGGTGCCTAAACTGCTAATGTTGCTCAAAATCTGTTGTTGAGAGCCATTACCCAGTGCGACCACCGTTACGACAGAGGCAATACCAATAATGATCCCCAGCATAGTTAAAAAAGTACGCATGCGGTGGGCATTCATGGACAGTAAAGCCATTTGAAAGGCTTCGGATAAGCGATCTAGGGTTGAACGCCAAGCCGAAATACTTTTGCCTTTTTTCTGCTTATTTTGTAAAGCAGGTGCTGCATCTGGATCAGATTTAACTTCTTCTAAAGATTGGTCTGGAACATTAGGACGGTCACTAATAATTTCCCCATCACTAATTTCGATAATGCGCGTTGCATTCTTTGCAACTTGCATATCGTGCGTTACCAAAATAATCGTATGGCCAGCCGCGTTGAGTTCACGCAAAATTCGCATCACTTCAACGCCGCTATGTGAATCGAGTGCCCCTGTTGGTTCGTCGGCCAAGATCACATCGCCGCCATTCATTAAGGCACGTGCAATTGATACACGTTGCTGTTGACCACCTGAAAGCTGGCTTGGTCGGTTTTGCGTTTTAGTACCTAAACCTAACTCCGTGAGCAGGGCAGTAGCTCGCTGTTTACGGTCTGCTGGAGTAACACCAGCATAAACAGCCGGAACCTCAACGTTACCTTCAGCTGATAAGTCACCCAGTAAATGATAGCGCTGGAAAATAAAACCAAAATATTCACGGCGTAACTGCGCTAACTGGTCGGGCTCTAGCTTACCGGTTTCTTGACCATTAACCTTATAACTACCACTTGTTGGGCGGTCCAGACAGCCCAAAATATTCATGAGCGTTGATTTACCAGAGCCGGACTGGCCAACAATAGCAACCAGCTCACCCTCATAAATGGTCAGGTCAATGCCTTTTAAAATTTGAATCGTGCTTTCGCCAGCAGGGAATTCCCGGACCAGATTGCTGACTTCAAGCAAAGCTTGTTTTGTCATGCTTACATTCCCATTGGACCGCTACGGCGACGGTTATTACCACTGTTTGCAGAAGCTGCAGAGTTTTCTGAACTATCAGCGATCACAACTTGGTCACCTTGTTTTAATCCGGCAAGTACTTGTGCATTTACACGGTTATTAATACCTACCAAAATTTGTGTTGGTTTAGTCGTACCATCTGCTTGTAAAACGCGAACTACACTTAGTGTTGCTTTGCCTTGTTCAATAAGTTGTTTTTGTTCAGGAGTTAAATTTAAGCGTTCTAAACGAACACCATTACCTTGATGCTTGCGTTCTGCACTTGGAGTAGAACTCGCTTTATCTGCCGATTGACCCTGTTTTCTTTGGCCAGAAAATTGTTTGCTACTTAACGCAGAAGATGGAACCAATAAGGCATTTTTTGCTGAATTTAATACGATATAAACTTGTGCAGTCATATCAATACGCAATTTGCCGTCCGTATTTGGAACATCAAATAAAGCGTTGTAGTAAACAGCTGAGCTTGTTGTTGAACTTGTGGTGCTGTTTGATTCACTAGAGATCGAATCTGGAGCAGGTTCAATTTGACGTAAGGTTGCATAGCGCTTGGTTTCATCACCTAAGGTCGTGAAATAGACCTGCTGACCTTTTTCCACTTTCATAATATCGGCTTCACTCACCTGTGCTTTAATCGTCATATTTTGAAGTTTTGCAATTTTGACGATAGTAGGAGCACTTTGGTTTGCGTTTACCGTTTGACCTTCTTCAGTCACAATCGCAACAACCGTACCATCAGTTGGTGCAACAATACGTGTATAGCCAATATTAGTTTGTGCTGTTGAACGCGTTATTTTTGCAGATTCAATTTGGGCATCTAATGCTTTAACTTGTGCCTGAGCTGTTTTATAAGCAGCTTCAGCCGACTCTAAATCTGCACGAGGTGTTGCATCTTGAGCATACATTTGTTGTTGACGACGATATTCGAGTTGTTTCTCGTTTAAAGAAGCGATTTGCTGAAGACGCTGTGCCTCTAAATTTTTAATATTAGCATCAGATGTTTTTAAACTGTTTTCTTGGGTGGTCGAGTCAATTTGTGCAATAAGTTGACCTTGTTTTACTTGATCACCAAGCTGTACATACATCTTTTTGACCTGACCAGATACCTGAGCACCCACACTAATAAGCTTGGTTGCATCAAGTGTACCGGTTGCAAGTACATTATTCTCAATATCCCCGCGAGTTACCTCTGCTGTAATATATTGAGGTTGCTGTTGTTTAGGCTTTAAGAATTTCCAAGCTAAGACAGCAATAATGGCGATACAGACGATAATAATTACGAGTTTAATTGGCTTTATTTTTGGCATGGCGAGAGGTCGAAAAGTCTAAAATTTAACTTAGTATAAGAGTCAAATGAGGATAAAACGTGAATTTTTATGATATTTCAATAAAGCAGGCAAATGATTTGGCTGCCCTAATGTATAAATAATGTTTTTCCACACAGCTCGGCAATGGCTTGTTGCATTAAATGTTGGGCATTCTCATTGGACATGCCTTTGATTGCGGCATCAATTTGTAAAAGCAGGGCAGACCATCCCAAAAATTGCTGTGGATTGAGTCTTCTTAATGCTTGTTGGTATAAGCTAACTTTTGTTTTCCATATACCCAGTTGTAATGCATTATGTGGTTGTTCAAACAACTGCATTAATAAACGCATTTCTTTACTTAATGTCCATAAGATTAAGCTTTCCGGTTCACCGGAACCGATTAAATATTGAAAGATCTTAATGGACTGAGCAAGATTACCTTCTAATAACGCATCGCTTAAATCGTAAGTGGTGTAACGAGACTGATCTTGTAGACATGCATATAACTGTTCAATTTGAATTAGTTTCTGGTCTGGAAAAGTATCTCTTACCCGCATCAAGCTATTTTTAGCAGCGAGCAGGTTATGCTCATGATGCTGCATGAGCCACTGCCAAGCATCATTGTCGAGTTGAATTTCTAACTTCTCAGCCTCAGCGGCTAATATTCGTTGACGGTCTTGCGGATAGTTAGCAGTAAGGGCAACCACCACACCGTTCGCTTCAACAACTTGGAAAAAAGCAGATTTTAAGCTGCTACTGTCTTGTTTGGGTAAAACAATTAACAGCAGGTTAGTTTCATTATGCTGGATATAACTTTTTAGCTGTTTTAAACCATTGGCATCGGGCTTGATATTGCCGTGAACTTCAATCGCAAGTTGCTGAGAAAATAAAGATAGGCTGTTCAGTGCATTAAAGACATTTTTCCAGTCACTTACACTACTAATATCGTAGCGCTGTCTTTCAATGTCTTGTTGCTGCCAGCTTTTGCGGAAAGTGTCGAGTAAATTTTGTTCTAATAAAGGTTCCTGTCCATGCAGGATCCACGCACCCCGAGCTTCCGGAATGCGTTTGAGGGCTTGTAAATAGTCAAGTTTCATTACTTAAGAAAAGATACGTCTATGGTTGAGCTTTTGGTAAGCGATTGGCTGAAATTTGACGAGTAATTTGCTGTGCAAGGTCATCAATTACAATACGTTGCAAGTAACTCTCTTGCTGGTTCTCAGTGTTGACCGTTGCCAAATCATATTGATAACTACGAGCTGCGGTTAAAGTACGCGGCTCTGTAATTTTATTACCTTGACGATCTTCGATTTGGAAAGTTACAGTCAAGCGTAATAACACTTCTGTAAGTTTACCATTTAGAAGCTGACGACGAGGCGTGTATTCTAAAACACGAAGAACATAGGCGTCGTTGTCATTGCTGAGTTGAACACCATTTGCCGTTAAATACACTTTTAATTGTGTTTCAAGGTCATCGGTTTTTGCCGGTAACTCAAGGCTTAATTTTTTATAAACAAGTGGAGTCGCAGTCGGGTTGGTTCCTTTTAAATGGAAACCACACCCGACTAAGCCTGCACTAAGGCCTAAGGTTAAAACAACAGCGGCTAAACGTTGGGCTAAGTGCATGCTTGATCCTCTCATTAATACCTGTAATTAAACCACGAGGTTAACCAATTTGTTTGGAACCACAATCTCTTTTTTGGTTGGTCCTGTTAAGAACTGCTGAACTTCTGGTAATGCTTTCGCTTGAGCTAATAACTCATCTTTAGAAATATCAACAGAAACTTCAAGTTTACCGCGAAGTTTACCATTTACTTGTACAACAATCGTTTGAGTATTGCGGGTTAATGCAGAAGCATCAACTTCAGGGAAAGTTGCTTCTGTTAAGTCCGTACCAAACTGAGCCAATAAAGTCTGGCTTAAATGCGGAGCAAATGGAGCAAGTAAAGTTAACAATGTGGTGATTGCTTCACGTTCTACAGCAACGTCATTGTCATCTTTTGCTTCAAACTTATTGCTTGCGTTTAACAATTCCATCAATGCAGCAATTGCAGTATTGAACGCATGACGACGCTCAATATCATCACTTACTTTTTGAATGGTTTCGTGTGTCTTACGACGTAAATCTTGAGCATCTTTAGACAAGTTTGCTTTATCGATTGCTGTTGCAGAGTTTCCTTTTTCAAGGAAGCTTGCTACCAGACGCCATACACGTTTCAAGAAACGGTTTGCACCTTCAACACCTGCATCAGACCATTCTAAAGATTGATCTGGTGGAGCAGCAAACATCATAAATACACGAGCTGTATCTGCGCCGTATTGATCAATAATGGCTTGTGGGTCAATACCGTTATTTTTCGACTTGGACATTTTTTCTTGTCCGCCGATAATCACTTCTTGACCATCACCTGAATATTTTGCAGAAATGATGCGACCTTTCTCATCACGTTCTAATTCGATATCAGCAGGGTTGAACCAAGTTTTCTTACCATTTTCTGCTTCACGATAGAAAGTATCTGCAAGCACCATGCCTTGAGTTAACAAGTTGGTAAATGGCTCATTACCTTGTACAACACCTTCATCACGCATTAATTTGTGGAAGAAACGTGCATAAAGTAAGTGAAGAATCGCGTGTTCAACACCACCAATATATTGGTTTACAGGAAGCCAGTTTTTAGCTGCTTCAGGTTTTACCATACCACCAGTAAAGTCTGGAGATGCATAACGTGCGTAGTACCAAGATGATTCTACGAATGTGTCCAATGTATCTGTTTCACGGCGTGCATCGCCACCACAGCAAGGACATTTAGTTTCATAGAATTCAGGCATTTTATTTAGTGGATTACCTGAACCATCTGGAACAACATCAGTTGGTAATACAACCGGAAGTTGATCTTCAGGAACTGTGACTTGACCACAAGTATCACAGTTAATCATTGGAATTGGGCAACCCCAGTAACGTTGACGAGAAACACCCCAGTCACGTAAACGGAATTGAACTTTAGAATTTGCTAAACCTTGTGGTTCTAATTTCGCAAGGAATGCATCGAATGCAGCTTGGAATTCTAGACCGTCAAACTCGCCAGAGTTAACAAGTTTACCTTCTTTAGAACCGTACCATTCTTGCCACTCGGTAGCAGAATAATCTGCATCGTCAGCACCTTTGGCATCAATGACTTGCTTAATTGGCAAGTTGAACTTGTTAGCAAATTCAAAGTCACGTTCATCATGTGCTGGTACAGCCATTACTGCGCCAGAACCGTAAGACATTAATACGTAGTTCGCAATCCAGACAGGAAGCTCTTCGCCAGTTACAGGGTGTTTTACAAACAAACCTGTTGCCATACCTTTCTTCTCGGCTGTAGCCAAGTCAGCTTCTGCAACTGAACCCATGCGGCATTCTTCAATAAATGCAGCCAATTCAGGGTTATTTTCAGCAGCTTTAAGCGCAAGAGGGTGTTCTGCTGCAACGGCAACGTACGTCACACCCATAAGTGTGTCGGCACGTGTTGTATAAACAGTTAAGCCGTCAGCATAAATTTCAGTATTGGCAGATGGGAAGGTAATTTCCATACCTGTCGAACGACCAATCCAGTTACGCTGCATGGTCAACACTTGTTGAGGCCAGCCGTCTTGTAGAGTGTCTAGGTCGTCTAATAATTCTTGTGCATAGTCCGTAATACGGAAGTAGTACATTGGAATATCGCGTTTTTCAACCAATGCACCTGAACGCCAGCCACGACCATTTTCAACTTGTTCGTTTGCCAAAACTGTTTGGTCAACCGGGTCCCAGTTTACTGTTGAAAGTTTACGGTAGATTAAACCTTTTTTATAAAGCTGAACGAACAACCATTGTTCCCAGTGATAGTACTCTGGTGTACACGTTGCAAATTCACGGTCCCAATCTACAGATAGACCTAATTTTTTTAATTGGTCACGCATGTAAGCGATGTTTTCAAATGTCCATTTTGCCGGAGCAACTTTATGGGCAATTGCAGCGTTTTCCGCTGGCAAACCAAATGCATCCCAACCCATAGGTTGTAATACGGTTTCGCCTTTTAAACGGTAAAAACGGCTAATTACATCGCCAATGGTATAGTTACGCACATGACCCATGTGCAGTTTGCCACTTGGGTAAGGGAACATTGACAGGATGTAGCGATGTTTACCTTCGACAGTGTCGGCAACTTTAAAGACTTTACGATTTTCCCAATCTTGTTGGACTGATGGTTCAATCGTGTTTGCTTGATATTCTGGGTCAATGTGAGAAATAGTCATAGACGTAAGCTATACAACGAAAATTGAAATGAAAGATTGCTGCACAGCATAGCGCAAAATAGAGGAAAATGTCAGTTTTTAGAGCAGGATTTTATCTTTTAATCTGCGCTATAAAATTTCCCAATCTATTCTTGTTTATTTTAAATAATCGAAGAGTGGTAAAAATATTCACCACTCTCATTTTAATTATCTTGGTGCCGATACAGACGGGGCAGGTGGGACCTGGACAGCAGGTGCACCTTTTTCCACTGCTACGTTAGTTACTTCTTGCACGACTTTATCTTTATCCTGAGATGGATGTTCTGAGTTTGATGTTGGATTTTTCAACAATGGTTGACTGCCGTAAGTCGAAACTTTGTTCAAATGTTTCGCTCCTTTAGGTGGTGGCGTCATGGTGTAATGTGTCGAGCCACTTTGATCCATCCATTTATAATATTGCTGTGCCTGACTTTGACTCGAGCAAAGTAAAATTGCTGTTGTAACGGCTATATATGGGCTTGTTTTTAAATAAGATAAATTCATATCAGTTCTTCCCCAATGTAAACTGATTATATTTAAATAAACTTTATAAATAAGCAATTTAGAATGGATCGTTTTATATAAAAATAATGAATTTTTAATAAATAATGAGCTAAGAAGAGTAAATTCACGATTTAATATTAGATTAAAAAAGCAGCAGCTAAATTTTTTTATGGAAAAACCTTTTCTTTATTCTTGACTTTGTATATAGAAACAACAAAAATGCTTTCTCTAGTTTTATATGCATTTACTCGATCACCCTTCGAATAACTGTCATGTTTTGTAATAGACATTCTCTCTAGCCGAGAGATTGATTTTACTAAAGTATGTATATCCAGACATGCTTTATTAATGTTAAAACAGCTTATACGGCTGAAAAACAGAAATTTTTCTATTGCAACGAAAACTAGACAATATGTGTGCTATAACAGTGCAGACAATTCAATGAATGAAACACTATTTATGCCTTCCATAAAATAGTGATATAAGATTTTAGGGTGAATCACGTTGGAACTTTTATCTGGTGGTGAAATGCTCGTTCGCGCTCTTGCGGACGAAGGCGTTGAACATGTTTTTGGTTATCCAGGCGGCGCAGTATTACATATTTATGATGCGCTATTTCAACAAGACAAAATCAATCATTACCTCGTGCGCCATGAGCAAGCTGCTGGTCATATGGCAGATGCCTACTCGCGTGCTACAGGTAAGACTGGCGTAGTACTGGTCACTTCTGGTCCAGGCGCAACCAATACAGTAACTCCAATTGCAACAGCTTATATGGACTCAATCCCAATGGTGGTTTTGTCTGGCCAGGTTGCATCACATCTGATTGGTGAAGACGCTTTCCAGGAAACTGACATGGTTGGTATTTCACGTCCTATCGTGAAACACAGCTTTCAGGTCCGCCACGCAAGTGAAATCCCTGCAATTATTAAAAAAGCATTCTATATCGCATCAAGTGGGCGCCCTGGTCCAGTTGTAGTCGATATTCCTAAAGATGCGACTAACCCTGCAGAAAAGTTTGCATACGAATACCCTGAAAAAGTGAAGATGCGTTCATATCAACCACCTTCACGCGGCCACTCTGGTCAAATTCGTAAAGCAATTGATGAATTACTAACTGCAAAACGTCCTGTTATTTATACAGGCGGTGGTGTCGTACAAGGGAATGCTTCTGCGTTATTAACCGAACTTGCACATTTACTTGGTTATCCGGTAACTAACACACTTATGGGGTTAGGCGGATTCCCGGGCGATGACCCACAGTTTATTGGCATGTTAGGTATGCACGGTACATATGAAGCCAATATGGCAATGCACCATGCAGACGTAATTTTGGCGATTGGTGCGCGTTTTGATGACCGCGTAACAAATAACCCAGCCAAGTTCTGCCCGAACTCAAAAGTGATTCATGTCGATATCGACCCTGCAACCATTTCAAAAACGATTATGGCGCATATTCCGATCGTTGGTGCAGTAGAGCCAGTTCTTCAAGAAATGTTGGCACAGTTAAAACAATTAAATGTGTCTAAACCAAATCCTGAAGCAATTGCAGCTTGGTGGTCTCAAATCAATGAATGGCGCAAAGTTCATGGTTTGAAATATGAAAATCCATCTGATGGCACTATGAAGCCACAGCAAGTTGTTGAAACTTTATATAAAGTGACCAATGGCGATGCCATTATTACTTCTGACGTAGGTCAACATCAGATGTTTGGTGCACTTTATTATAAGTACAAACGTCCTCGCCAATGGATCAACTCAGGTGGTCTTGGCACCATGGGTGTTGGTTTACCTTATGCAATGGCTGCGAAGCTTGCTTTCCCAGACCAGCAAGTTGTTTGTATTACGGGTGAAGCTTCAATTCAGATGTGTATTCAGGAACTTTCAACCTGTAAACAATATGGCTTGAACGTAAAAATCTTGTGCTTGAATAACCGTGCATTAGGTATGGTGAAACAATGGCAAGATATGAACTATGAAGGTCGTCATTCAAGTTCTTATGTTGAGTCACTACCTGACTTTGCCAAGTTAATGGAAGCTTATGGTCATGTAGGCATTCAAATTAATCATGCCGATGAACTTGAATCTAAGCTTGCAGAAGCAATGGCAATCAATGATAAATGCGTATTTATCAACGTTATGGTTGACCGTAGCGAACACGTTTATCCAATGCAGGTTGCAGGTCAATCTATGCGTGATATGTGGATTTCTAAAGGGGAGCGCATTTAATGAGACATATTATTTCTGTACTCGTTGAAAACGAAGCTGGTGCGCTTTCTCGTTTGGTGGGCTTATTCAGTCAACGTAACTACAACATTGAAACACTTAATGTTGCACCAACCGAAGATCCGACATTATCGCGTTTGACGTTAACGACTTATGGCGATGACCATAAGATCGAACAAATTACGAAACAGCTCAACAAGCTTGTTGAGGTGGTCAAAGTAGTTGATTTATCAGAAGGTTCACACATTGAGCGTGAACTCATGCTAATCAAAGTAAAAGCATTGGGTGCTTCACGTGCTGAAATTAAACGCACTGCGGATATTTTCCGTGCGCAAATTGTAGACGTGACACCAACGACCTATACCATTCAAATAGCAGGGACAACTGAAAAATTAGATGGTTTTATCGATGCGCTTGCAGAAAACACCATTCTTGAAGTCGTTCGTTCAGGTGTATCAGGTATCGCCCGTGGCGAAAAAGTTTTAGCCATTTAATTTTTTAAAAAGTATTTTAGCGGAGAACACAAATGCAAATTTTTTACGATAAAGACTGTGACTTATCAATCATCCAAAGCAAGAAAGTTGCGATTATTGGTTACGGTTCTCAAGGTCATGCTCATGCACTTAACCTTAAAGACTCAGGTGTAGACGTAACTGTAGGTTTACGTGCTGGTTCAGCTTCTTGGAAGAAAGCTGAAAACGCTGGTCTTAAAGTTGCTGAAGTCCCAGCAGCAGTTAAGCAAGCTGACCTCGTAATGATTTTGACTCCAGATGAATTCCAATCACAACTTTACCGTGACGTGATTGAGCCAAACATCAAAGAAGGCGCGACTTTAGCATTTGCTCATGGTTTCTCTGTTCTATATAACCAAGTTGTTCCACGTAAAGACTTAGACGTAATCATGGTTGCGCCTAAAGCTCCTGGTCACACTGTACGTTCAGAATTCCAACGTGGTTCAGGTGTTCCTGACCTAATCGCAATTCACCAAGACGCTTCTGGTAATGCACGTAATGTTGCGCTTTCTTACGCTTCTGGCGTAGGTGGTGGCCGTACAGGTATTATCGAAACTTCATTCCGTGAAGAAACTGAAACTGACTTATTCGGTGAGCAAGCAGTTCTTTGTGGTGGTGCAGTTGAACTTGTGAAAATGGGCTTCGAAACTTTGGTTGAAGCTGGTTATGCACCAGAAATGGCTTACTTCGAATGCTTACACGAACTTAAGTTAATCGTTGACTTGATGTTCGAAGGCGGTATCGCTGACATGAACTACTCAGTTTCTAACAATGCTGAGTACGGTGAATACGTAACTGGTCCTGAAGTAATCAATGAACAGTCTCGTGAAGCAATGCGTAATGCATTAAAACGTATTCAATCTGGTGAATACGCGAAGATGTTCATCCAAGAAGGTGCATTGAACTACCCATCTATGACAGCTCGTCGTCGTCAAAATGCTGCACATGGTATTGAACAAACTGGTGCTAAATTACGTGCGATGATGCCTTGGATTCAAGCGAACAAGATCGTAGACAAAGAGAAAAACTAATTCTCTTTTCTATTGTTTTTAAAAGAACCCTGCTAAATGCAGGGTTTTTTATTTTATTAGCCCCTAAAACAAGTTTAAAAAAACATCATTAAGGTCAATTGACCTAGACTTAAGAAATCCTATATTTTTCATATAATTGGATGCTTAATTTTTGTTTACTTTATTGATTTCTAAAGTAAAAAATACTTGACCAAATGTTAGATAATGTTATTGTTTATAACTGACTAAAAAAGTCGAATTTACTAATTTTTCTTTAACGTGTTTAATTGTATTTTGTGCAATGAGTTGAACAAAATAAAAAAAAGTATTGAATAATCATGGAAGTCCAATATGGGTCATGTTGATTACGATAGCACATTGATCGTCGGCTCTTTTATTGCGGCTGGCGCTATTTGCTATATTGTGATTTCCATGGAGCAGTTAATATTTAAGCAAACTTATAAAAAGATTGAGCCGTTTATTTTATTACTCAATGGATTATTACTCGCAGCAGCGATTAGTATTGTCCATATTGTCGGCATGCATGCTTACCATTTATTTGAAGCAGCTTCCTCGAACGTTCCTTTAATTACACTGGCTTTTGGCATTAGTGCTGTACTTTCAAGTGTCGCAATTTGGCTGACTTCTCGTTTTACACTTCCTATATTTAGACTCATTTTAAGCTCAGTCATTATGGGAATTGGAATTTCTGCTTCTTATTATGTGAGTATGTTAGGCTGGAATATTGATATTTATAAGAAAGACTACACTTCCTTTCTTATTTTATTTTCTGTCTTAATTGCCATGAGCGGGTCGGGGCTAGCTTTCTTGCTGGCCTATAAATTAAAAGAAAGTGAACGTCACCGTATAAGTTTAAAATTAGCCTTTGCAGTGATGATGACCCTAAGTATTATGGGGATGCACTATACGGCACTTATTTCGACAAATATTACCGATAAGTTTGTAAGCCAATATCAGGCTGAACATGACTTGCTGCTATTTACAATTATTTTGGTTACCTGTCTGGTGCTGGTCGCGAGTTTTATTGTTGCCGTGCTGGAACAACGACTGAACCAGCGAAATCTAGAACTGCGCAAAGCCAATAAAGAATTAGCCAACCTTTCTATTCAAGATAACTTAACTAAATTACCAAACCGACTTTATTTAGTGGATTACGCCGAAGTCCTCCTGTCAGATCACCGTTATAAAGACCAAAAAATTGCTTTTCTCTATATTGATTTAGACCGTTTTAAATCGGTAAATGATGCGTTTGGACACCACATTGGTGATCAACTGCTTATACAAATGGCCAATCGTTTACATTGGCAACTCAATGAAAAATGTAAATTGCTTAGAATTGGTGGGGATGAGTTTTTACTAATTGCTGAAAACACTGATACTGAAGAGGCAATGCAACTTGCTGAAAAAGTATTACATCTTATTCAAGACAGTTACCAAATTTCCGGTAAAGAAATTAATATTTCAGCAAGTCTAGGTATCGCACTGTTCCCTGAACATGGGCAAAATGTTCAAGACCTGCTGATGAATGCCGATGCTGCCATGCTGATGTCTAAGGAGCAGGGCCGCAATACTTATACCGTCTTTAGTTATTCTACCCATCAACAAGAAACAAGAAGTCAGTCAAAACTGATCAATGATTTATACAAAGCAGTCGAAGAAAAACAATTTGTTCTCTATTACCAGCCAAAATTTAATACCAATCTTGAGATTTGTGGAGTAGAAGCACTCATTCGCTGGAACCATCCGTCTTTAGGTATGCTGACACCGCATATGTTTATTGGTGGCGCGGAAAAAACAGGTTTAATTATTCCAATGGGATATTGGGCGCTTGAGCAAGCTTGCCAACAAATTCAGGAATGGGAACGTAGCAATACGCAGTTTTATCCTATCGCAGTCAATTTATCGGCCTTGCAGTTCGAAAATAAAAAGCTCTTTAGTACTCTCGAAGGCTTATTAAAAAAATACCAAATTCAGCCGCATCACCTCATTATTGAAATTACCGAATCAACCGCAATGCGGCATATCGACTTAAGCATTCGTGCTTGTGAACGACTGCGCGATATGGGTATTCGGGTGGCAATTGATGACTTTGGGACAGGGCACTCAAGCTTCTTATATTTAAAAGATTTACCAGTTGATGAACTTAAAATTGACCGTGGTTTTATTGTCGATTTAAAACCAGGCTCAAAAGAAGAAGTCATTTTAGAAAGTATTATTCATTTGGCGAAAAAGTTAGGTTTAACCGTAACAGCCGAAGGGGTGGAAACACAGCAACAAGTTGAGATTTTAACGCGCTTGGGCTGTCAGCAGTTCCAAGGTTATTTGTTGGGTATGCCTGTAAATGTAGGGCAACTGATTCAGTCGCAAGGCGCTCATTTTGTTTAACCTAAATATTTGGTTAAATTTATAAAATACTACTTGATATAATATCTAAAATAATAATTTAGTTAATCTAATGAAAAATAATAAGAATTTTTAAAACTTGTCATAAATTCCACATTGACACTTCTAAACTCTCAGATTATCCTTCGCCTGCTGGCCTACATTGCCAGCCGGTTGTCGCAGACCGATTAGTAAAGGCATCAGATTATTCCCTCTGAGGAGTAGTCTTGTGTGTACAATCGTCCCTCGCTCGTTGCGGTAGGACGAGTGAGGGACACCTTTGGGTGTGCTGATTCTTTACTATCAGTCTGCGAACCCTTGCTCGTTCTGCCACCATAATCTTTTATTAATGCTTTGGCAGAACTCCCGAAATAAGGAGTTGGCTGTGCATACTATTTTTACACCTCCCAGTTAGTCTTGAATGCAGTTTGATCACCTTTAGGTTTTCAGGCGTCAGTTCTTCACGACTAAAAAATCATATCAACAATAAAACTTGAGATGCGTTAGGGCAGTCTTTGGGGCCTTTGCATGCTTTTTTTGCTTAGAGCAAAAGTTGCAGCCGTTTTATCTCATTTATACACAACAAGAAATTATTTTATAACGGTAACTATATGCCATATTCAGATCTCTCATTTCGCGCGTTAAGCGTGCTCCATAAGTCTCGATATCTTTTTAATAAACATGGTTTTCATAACGTAGGAGTAGACCGCATTGTGCGAGAAGCAGAGGTGCCAAAAGCTTCGTTTTATAACTATTTCCACTCTAAAGAACGGCTTATTGAAATGTGCCTACACTTTCAAAAAGACGTCTTAAAAGAACAAGTGCGCTCAATCATTTACATACAAAAAGATTTAATCTTGCGTGAAAAACTCAAAAAGATTTTCTTTTTACATACTAATCTGGATGGTTATTACCACTTGCTATTTAGGGCTATTTTTGAAATTGAAAAACTCTACCCCGCAGCCTATCAAGTGGTTGTACAATATCGGCATTGGTTAACTACTGAAGTTTATAAATTGCTTTTAACTGTGAAGAAAGATGTTACGAAAAGCGATAGCGATATGTTTTTATTTACATTAGATGGTGCCATTATTCAGCTGCTAGATGAAACTAGGGGTGATACGAGAGAACTGTTATTTACTTATATTTTAAAGGGTATTTTTCTTAAAGATTAATTTATTAAAATCTATATGTTTATTAATTGATATATTTAGAATAACTAAATTTATATAGAGTTCAGGCGGTTATGCTTTTAAAACATATCGGCCTGAACTTTATATTGAACCAGATAAAAAACAGATCTGATCACCTGATAGAGCAGGTATTACAGCTCCTCTCATCTTCAAAATAAAACTTATAATATGGTAAAGGTCCGTAATAATTAAATTTTTTTAAGCGGCTTCATATTTTTGTTTTGTTTCAAGCTCAATGAGTTTATTTATATAAGACCATGTTTCTTCAGAGTTAATTTCTGGTTTGTTAATAGTCCCGTCAATAATAAGCCCATCTATAATGTTAAGAAAAAGACTGCTTAATACTTTTGGATCTTCAATTTCTAACTCTAAAAATATAGATAAAACTAAACTGTAAATCCATTCACGATATTTATTTACTTGTTTTTTAATAGAAGGATAGAGCTGCAGGACTTCTATCGTTGCTTTTTTAAATAAACAACCACTAAAATCTTCAGTGTTAATCCAGTCGATATACCAATTAAAAATACTTTTTAGTTTATTTAATGGGACATCTACACTATTAACTTTATCTAATAAAGAAGTTTGAACTTCTAAAATTCTTCGGCGAAGACACTCTTCAATTAAAACTTCTTTAGAAGAGAAGTACTTATAAAAAGTCATTTTTGCAACTTTAGATTCAGCAATAATTTTGTCTACCCCAATAGAGGTATAACTTTTCTGATTAAAAAGGGTCATTGCTGTTGTTATAATCGTTTCTCTTTTTGACATTGGTTGCCCCGTCATAGATATTTTTTGATTAACTTTGCTATTGTAAAGTATGAAAGCTTAAATAAAACTTATTTAATGATATTTAAAAAATTATATTTATTCAATAGCTTGGTTTGCCTTGATAAATAAAGAAATAAATATTTTATTGGCAATAGTTTACTTTTTTAAATAATATTAATTAATCCATTGATTTGTTGAGATAATAAACATAATATCAATTCGTTAAGTATGGGTATACGGAATTTATCCTTTTTACGTTCGAATACGTAATGGAAATAGAGGGATAGCCTTTAGCTTAACTATAAGAAAAACTTTTTATTGAGAATGATTATGTCAAAAAAATTTGAAGACTTTAATAATCCAAGAGAAAAAGCATTGCAGGGGATGAAAGATAGTATTCCCGCTTCACAATGGGAAGAAAACTTACAGTTTCTCAAACAATTAAGGAATAAAATTGCGCAATTACCAGTAAGTAAACACCCTGCAATTGAAATATTAAATAACGGTTATCTTGATAAACAAACCCTGACTCGTATTCATTTAGAATATCGTCATGCCATTGTTCAGATTTTTACCGATGCTTTATTAAAGGCGCAGTTTCTGACAAAACAATTGGAACCAAAGCTTCACTCGGGTGCTAAAATGTTTCCACGGGTGTTGTTGAGCTTAAATATATTAGATGAATTTGGTTTTCGACCGGGTTTAGATAAAGATCATTATTATTTAGGCAACCCTGAATATGCACATTATCCATTATATGAAGATTTGCTAAATGACTATGGTTTGACTGAGGCTGACCGCCGTAATTATAAACCTTCAAAAATTGCAGATCAGGTGAGAACATTTTTAGAAGCTTCTTACGATCGTTATATTAATGTGGTGGCATTATTGGCGGTGGCAGAAGAAGAAGTTATTCTTTTTAGCCCACCATTGCGACAAGCAACCAAGTTTGTAAATATCGATGTTGAGGGTGGTGGTTATTACCATGTACACGGCGTTTCAACAGATGAAACAGCTGAAGCTGCTGATGATGACCATCAGGATGACCTTTGGTTTGCGTTGGCTCAAGCCATTACCAAAGATGATTATGAAAGCTTGACTCAACTATGTCTTGATTATTGTGCACTGTGGACTGAGTTTTGGGATGCACAAATTGCCGATGTCCAATTTATTGAAGAAAAGAAATTAGCATAAGCTGTTCAGTTTATTCGTAAAAGCCTGTTTATAGTGAACAGGCTTTTTTAATGGCTCAATTAAAAATATTCCAAATATGAAAACACGGATAGACAACTCAACAATCTCTAAACAGGACCTATAAATCTGCTACAATTACGCCAATTTTTATTTTGATCGACTTTAGATCTTTGGCACTGCAATCTCCGCAGTAGGTGTATTTCATGAGTTTTAAAGATGAGTTAGCGGCACAGGTCGCTCAACGACGCACATTTGCTATTATTTCCCACCCAAATATTTGATATCTATTCAAGCCCATTCAACCTATTTCAAATATAATAATAAAATCATTGTAAGTACTGTAAAAATATAAAAATATTGCTATTCTTTATCTGATATATCTTTCAACCCCGTTCAATGGATTTCAAGTCTAGTCAGTATGTTTGTGTACATATGTGTGTACATATTTTCTAGAATTAGCTACTTGAAAAAAATATGTACACAGGTGGAGTAAAATGCCTTTAACAGATACTTGGCTTAAGAAGAATCTAGATCGTGAACGTTCAGCTATACATACAGAGCCTGATCAAGATGGATTGAGCGTTCGTGTATCGCAAAAAGGAAAGCTCACTTTTCAGATGCGTTTTCGATATAACGATAAGCAAGCTCGTTTAGACTTGGGAACCTATCCAAATATGAGCCTTAAAGAAGCTCGTATTGAATTGCAGAAAATGAAAGCAATTTTAGAAAAGGGACATGACCCACGTATTCATAAAAAAGTAGAACTTCACAAGATCACAGAGGCTATAACTTTTGAAGCGTTATTTCGTGAGTGGCATGCGAAATATAGTATTCCTAATAAAAAGAATGCAGATCAATATTTGAGATCATTTGAACTTTATGTTTTCCCAAAGTTAGGTGGCATACCTGCTGAGCAAATCACATTACATATGTGGTTAGATTTACTAGAAGAGCAATTTAAACAGTCGCCATCGATAACTGATCGCATTCTTACGAATACAAAGCAGTGTTTGGATTGGGGGATCAATCGAAAATTAATTGAGCAAAACCCTATAAGACATATCACTGGAAAACGTGACTTGAATATTAAGAAAAATAAAACTGTTCGAGTATTACAAGATGATGAGTTGTCTTTAATTTTTAAAATTTGTGATGAGTCTAGAACATCATTAAGGAATGTTTTATTTCTCAAGTTATGTTTGTTTTATGGTAATCGATATAGTGAGTTGAGGCTTGCACGGAAATCAGATTTTGATTTTAGTAAAAATACATGGACAGTACCGTATGAAAATCATAAGACAGGAGAAAGTAAAGGGGACATTGTTCGACCTATTATTGATGAGATCAAACCGTGGCTTCAGTCTGCAATGGATTTGAGTAATTCTGAATACATTTTCCCACATGAAAATGGCAAAGAGCCAATGGGGCGTAGTGGGCCAACAGATACCCCTTATAACTTCATGCAATTTGCAAGGAAGAATTATAAATTTGAAATGGATCATTGGTCTATGCATGATTTACGGCGTACAGCAAGGACAAATTTCAGTGCGTTTACGAGTAGGGATGTTGCGGAACTGATGGTTGGTCATGTGATGCCTGGGGAACAGGGGACATATGACTATTATGATTATCAAAAAGAGATGTCGAAAGCTTATAAAAAATGGTGGAAAAAGTTAAGTAATCTGTCTAGCTAGACAGATTACTCATTTGGTTGTTATTGAAATATTTGAGTAGCCATTCATTAAACATTTCTTCATCCCAAAGACTAGAAGAGCCAGCACATTTTTTAATAGGTTGTGGCATCGGTTGTTCGAACATTTTTTGATTAGGTTGTTGGTAACGCCATAATGTTGAAGGAGAGCAATTTTTAAGTTTGTGGCGAATTTCTTTAGATGTTAAGTAGCCCATACCTTTGATCCTTTTGTAATAATAACAATTAGATGAAAGAACTAATTTCCAGCTTTAAATACAGGTCAGAGAGCAACGCGTATTTTTAAGTCATTAGTTCTGTTTGTTGATGAGGTCACTATAAAATTTAGAAAAGGATTAAAGTAGATCAGTACTCATGTATAAAAAAAATTTAGCATTATCAGGTTATAATGTTTTGTTAAATAAAGGATTAAAAAATTATGGAATCAAAAATAACTTCAGATTTAGCATTACTTGAACAAAACATTGTTGAAAATTTCTGTTACTACTATCAGTGTGATTTGGTGGCAGAGTTTGGGAATCCATTATATGCAGCTATGAAAGAAAAAATTATGCTTCGAATGAAAGATAATGATTTTTCACTCAGTGAGCAAGCCTTAAGTCTGATAGAGGCGAGTGGCGATCTTAAATCAATTCCTTTTAAGCCTACTCAAATTTTTGAACTTCTTACTCAGATCAATAGCTTAAGACAAGGGATGGATCAGTTAAAAAAGACGCTCCAAAAAAATCATTATTCAAACATTTTAATGGCGTATGTGGATGCATTGGGTGGAGAGCTATATTTAATCTATAACTCGACGCTTGAAAGACAAGCCAAAGCAGTAAGGGCAGCGATGGCAAGTCACACTAAAAATTTATACCCAAGACGTGAAATAATACTTAGCGTTTTACGTGAGCAACTTGCTCAACGTGGGCATAAATGGGATAGCCTGAATCAGGCGGTCACTTCAATAATTCCTATATTAATAAAAGAGTTTGAAAAATATGATCTCATTTGGATCAAATCTCAAATGAACTTGATGCAAGCGGAGCTTCAAAAACTTGAACAAGAAGATACGCTCAAGTCTGAACCACTTTTAGATAATTCAATAAAACGTAAAAAAGTAACATCTGCTGTAAGAGCTAAAAAGATCGATAAAATTCAAACTGAAATTAAAAAATTAGACAGTATTCTTCATTCAAAAAATCCTTCATTCATGCTTAAGCATTTGAATTACAAAATACCATATAACAACACCGTGTATTTGGATGAAACGATCATTCATTGGCTGAGGGAACAGCCTGAAATATTGAAGGAAATATTGAATCCAATTTAAGCTTATTTGTTGGTGAATAGTTTTATTGGGTTTGTAAGGTACTCTGGCACAGCTCTCTGTTTGTTATCAGTTTTTTCTTCTATGCCATCATGAATAATTTCTCCTTGTTTAGTAAATCCTGAAGGTCGTGGATAAATAGGTGGGTAATCGTTTTCAGAAATAGGCGCAAGAGTTGTATGAAGGGGATTTGTGGTTTCTGATTTGAGTTCCAGTGTCGCTTTTATGCGGAGAAGGTTGTTATTAAAATCAGATTGTAAATTCGATTTTATTATCCTACGAGAGTTCTCCTTTTCTTCGTCACTTTGAGAAGCATAAATTTGGTCAAGGTCATCTTCATTCGGAAATTGGTTTTCTAGGACTTCCAATTTTTGCTGGGTTGAAACCCATTGGCTGAATAAGTAATCCTGAATTTTCTGATTGAGTGCATGTGCTGTCTCAAGCTCTAATTTGTGCTTACTATTTAGATACGCTTCAAAATCTCGCAGTTTTTGAATTTGTTCCTGTAATTTATTAATTTGAATTTGTTGCTTTAATTTGTCTTCATCAAAACTATTAATGACATGTTCAAGTGTCCCTGAAGCACTGCTATGTTCAAGCTTTTTTTTGATTTGTTCAAGCTTGGATGTTGAGCTTTTACTTATTCTTGCCTGAATACGGCTTTTGTGCTGTTTAGAGGTTTGGTGCTTGTGCTCCCTAAATTTTTTACGAATGGTTTCATAGAAATCTTTAGATGCGGCGACAAATTCTTTTGTCGAAAGTATGGCTTGTTCTTGATCATAACCGAATAGGATTTGGGGTTGGGATATAGACACTGTAAATTGTTTTGGGATTAATTTGCTCCATGCATCTTTATTTTTTTGGATGAAATCTTCCTTAGCTTTACTGTCTTTCTTCATCCAATTTTCAAAATGTTCGTATGGTCTTGTCATGATGAGCATTTCTTATGAAATTAATAACAGGAATAATATTAACTTATTAGTAAGTTAATGTTAACTATAATGTTAAATTAATATTTACTAAATTTTAATGGTTGCGTATATGAGTTTTATCATCCATATTTGTGAAATTACAAGTGGGTAGTGTTCGATAGCTTCATGGAAGATAGATTTTTACTTTTTTTACTTGCTCATGAATTTTCTCCTATTACTTTGAGCCCAACAGCACGATGGTTGTTACTCCAAATAATTCAAATGTATGGAGGGCAAGAATTTTGTTTAACATCTGCAATGAGTGCAAAGAAGTTTGTATTTCATGATAAAAAATTGCAGACAACGCTGAATGAGTTACAAGAGCATCAAATAATTGTTAGAGGAATTGATGAAAAATCTTGCAAAGAATTTGTAAGAATAGATATTGAAATGTTTGGTCTTTGGGGGAGTGTAAAAACGATAGGTGATTTTGAGAAAGAGCGATGGTTCTCTAAGATGATGAATCATGAACTTCCGCTGAAGGCTCTTTTTTTTCACCTTGTCGATACCAAATTAAATGACTTTTATGTACATCACTTACAACATACTAAACCGATATTATTTGGAAAAATAGATTTCAAAACGGCATTGGTATTAATGGTATTGGTTAGACATAGTAATCAATTTGGAATTACCAATAAATGCGGAATTCATAAATTAAAGCATAAAACAGGACTGTCTAAAGATGCGATCTTTCGGTGTATCAAAAAATTAAAGCAACAGGGACTCATTCGTACACGAGTCGATGGGACTCAATCAAGCAAGATTATCAGTCGAATGAATCCATTTTACGCACTCAACTTATCGCATGAGCTTTGGGGGGATAAAGCTCGATATGGTCGATTTTATATTGAGAAAAGTAAACCCACTCAGCTTTTTGAAGTACAACGGGTAGGTCGTTTACTTCAGTTGTTTGAAACCTTTAATAGAGAATTGGACTATTATTTAAATTTTAGACATGATCCACATTCAGCATATATCAGTTTGATACAGCATGAACCTAGAATCTTGAGTGATCGCTTATGCCAGCGAACGGTATTCAATTTTGAAAATTCATCCAGAATGGCTCAGGATGATTTAGAAAAGAAGCTTGTTCTTAATTTATTGAGTGGTTACTTTGAATTAAAAAAGCACCCTGTAGCTAAGAAGTGGTTGAAAGAAGTCATAAGTTATAATGAGTTGGACACCAAGTCGAATAATTTTGCTAACGCTTTAATGGCTTGCGCATTATTTCAGTGTTATTTGGAGCAGTGGAGTTTAGAGTTATATTCCTCCTCAACTAGATTGAAGCAATTATTACTAAATTTTGATGTTGTAGAAGTATATGATCTCAAGAGGCTTGAAAAAAACCTTAAGCTAAGTTCTTTGCTTCAGATAAATGATCGCGATTTGAGTAGATTCTTCGAACAAGAAATTCAAAGTGTTACCTTCTTAATTAGTTTTTTACTGACATTGATTGCAAACAATAAGCTTTATCCGTTCCTTGCTAAGCAAAGTAATATTAAGCAGTTGAAGCCTTTCAGTATTATGCCTCGTTCATATCATCAACAAATATATAGCTGCATTTTTATGATTGATCCAACCCTACGAGCAAATGAGTTTTACTTATTGGATGAAACAGATGAGGACTTTTCCGAGAGTCAACAACACAAAAATCGTGATTCAAATTTCAGTTCTTTTGACTCACCAAGTTTACAGCAATTACAAGATTTTGGTTTGCTTCCTGTGGAATGTAGGGAGGTAGATTGCTTAGTTAATATTTAACTATATTGGCGTAACTTTAGCCTAAGCAAATTTCGATGTATATTAGGATACATCGATGGTTAGCATCATATGGTTCAATGATCTTACCGAGGCAATAGCTTAAGGTACTTAACAGGTATCTTATATAATTATCTATAAGTAATATATTAATAATATAAACAATATCTTATCTAGTTGAGTAAGTACAATGAGTTGCTTAGTTCAGTATAGCCCATACTCAAAATGGGCTATACAACGTATAGATTCCAATGAGTTAAAACATTCTGAATTAACCCTATAGTATGTTCCAAGGTCTTAAAGCATATTCAGCTGAGCAGGATGACCACAACATCCTGCTTTAGAATCATTGTCAGTAAAATTTTACATCTCACTCTTAGATATGAAGCTTATATTTCAAGAGAAAACCAATGTCCCCAAATATTCCATTAGCCAATGAATCTTCCATTCTTATCTCAATCGAAGATTTTATGATTAGTACATGCCATGAGCAATTCATTGATGATCATGATGAGTTCAAACGAGAATTATTAGAAGCGGTAGTGCTGTTTAAGCAGATTTATAGATTTGATCTGAGCTATTCCAAAATCATACAAGTTTTTACAAGGGTGATTATCCTTGTCGATTACATCATGGAAAAACTGGATTTTCAGATTTATGAAGATATTCTACGGTTTGAACTCAATCATATCTTTCATATCCAAGGTATGATTCAGTATGAAATGAAAAGTTCTTTTCTAGATATTCATAAATTTAAATATCAAGAACGAAAAAATCAAATTGAATTAGAACGCTATTTGAACAAAATACTCAATCATTATGCTAGGTTGGTTTTTGTACGAGTAGATGTAGGAATCTTTCAAGAACATCAAGCGAATTGGGATGTTGAGGATTTTCATAGGGCTTTGGAAATATTACGGAATAGGATGTCAAATAAAGATTCCTGCTTTCGTCATTTACAAGGGTGTGTTTGGGCATTTGAGCAAGGTACTAAGAAGGGCTATCACTGCCATTTATTACTTATTTATGATGGCAATATGCGTGACGGCGATGAATGGTTAGGAGAGGAAGTAGGGAAGTACTGGCAACAATACATTACTAATAATCAAGGGTGTTATTTCAACTGTAACCGAAAAGAGAATAAAGAAAAGTTTGAGGTCAATGGTTTGCTTGGTATAGGAATGATTCATAGAAATCAGCAAAAACAAGTCGAGAATGCTATTCGTGCTGGTCTATATTTAGTGAATCCCAAAAAAGTAGAACAACGCTTACGTGCCAAGACATCCCCTAAAATGAGGTCATTTGGGATTAGTCAGTTTGATCTGGATTGGCGAAGAGGCATATAAAGAATAGGTCATTTTGAGAATAGAGAACACTGGTAATGCTATGTTCTCTATTTCATATTTACTGACATCAAAAAGATAAACTGACATTGCCTTGGTCGGTTGTCAACTCAGCTTCAAGCACTTGATCACCACGACATTTCAACAAGTACGATACCGTTGAGCTATAACTCATTTGCACAGGCATCTTGCTATGGAAATCTGCGGTGTAATAACCACAACGACCACGATTAATGCTCATACCTTGAAGAACAAAAGGTTGATCGTTTGTGGACTGAATCTCTAAAATATATTCAATCGCTCCTTGTACATTAAATGCAGATTGAGACTCACGACTGGTAATTTGAGCACGAACAGATAATGCAGGCTGTTCCATTTCCATGGGAATATGATTGCTATATTCAGCATTGTTTGGATTAAGATCAGACTCCATCATGGATTTGAGTGCTTCGGGATATTTATCCCAACTCTCAAGAAATGACTGAGCTTGTTTGACCGCAGCAGGCAGATACTCAGTATCATTTTCCACAATCTGAGTTAAAGCTTGTACTTTGGCTTCAACCTCATCCTTGCTATATGGGGCGTATTTGGATTGTTCATTCTGAGCAGAAGCATTGGGTGAACTAGATGCTTGATCCGTTGTACTATTCTGAGTTGGCTGATTATTCTGATTACATGCCATCAGTAAACTAGATAACATCACAGTGGAAAGTATTTTTTTCATATCTAGCTACGCCTTTACTTAGAACGCATGGTCAGAAAGCCGACCAAACATAGAATCAAAATTCCACCAACGATTTTCCCCACTGTTGGAAACATTACCGCAGGCCAAACTAAGCCTTGACCAATGTTGTAGGCAAAAGACTTGTAGTTATACTGCCCCCAAAAGTGTTGATAGATGGCAAAGAAGAAACCAATTATCAAATAGACACTAATCAAACCTGTTTTAATATTTGAATTCATTTACTTTCCCCCCATTGCATATTTTGCTAATGCAATAAAAATTCCCATTACGATCATGAAGCCAATAAATGGCAAACCTAAAAAGCAAATCACTGCAATGATGCAGATGATGCCAGCAAGTGTTCTCATGGTTATTCCTTCATGCACTGATAGGAAATATTGACCATATCTTTTTGGAAGGATTCAGTTTGCTGCAAGGTGTAGAGGTTTTCTTTAAGCCCATCTTCCCCATATTTATTTTCAAGTTTGTCGTAAATACATGAACAGGTACTGCCATCAATGCCACCTGTTTTACAACCACTAATAAACTGACGTTCGGTTTTACTGGCACAACCTGAAGCCATTAATGCAACAGAGATGAGTACAAGTGAAGTTTGAATTTTCATCATTTCCCCTAATTTTTTATTGTGTTATTTGATGTGTAATAAATTTTGCTGAATGGACTAAAGTGTAGATGCGACAAAGCTTTCCAAGGCTAGACAGCGTTTAGATTAGTCAAATAAGCAAAAATTTATGAATGCTGTTAATGCAACAGAGGAATATAAAATTGTTTCAGGGAATACAATATAGATAGGAAAAACTTAGTCATGGGTATGACTCCTTTGGCTATGAAAGAAGCTTCACCACTTTACTGCTAAATAATGGTGGCGAAACGAAAGAGGGTTAGCAGACTGATAGCCAAAGGATCAGCACACCCGAAGGTGTCCCCCTCCCGTTCCGCCGCAGAGGGGGCACGCAGGGTCGCCCACCAAAAAGATATACTTTTTAGTGTGCTTTGGCTGAACGGTCTGCTAAAACCGACTGACGATGTAGGTCAGCAGTTGAATGATAAAATTAAGGTTTCGCTGAGTCAATCAAGTGATATGAAAAAACAAATAAAATCAAAGGTAGAAAATGCATTTTATGTGAGGTTAGGGGTTTATTTAACAATGACAATAAATGATCGATTTATATTGAATGCTTGTGCAGGCTTGAGGTTGGTCATTGCTGGAGACATTTATATCATTGATTATGGAAGTAAAGCAGAATCCAAGAGCGCTGATTGAATTTGTATATTTCCACTTCATCATGAAGTGGAAATATATCTTGATGATGCTAAGAGGGATTAGCAGTCTATAATTTCAATTTTTTCAGGGTCATTTTGAGCTGTAATAATAAATAAATTATGATCAAACTCTGATCTGTCATTTTTAAATTTTTGTTTATATTTTAACCCCTTAGTCGTCTTAAATACCATTTCAAAACTAAAGATAGCGTCTTTATTTGCAGAAATTGTAATTGTGACTTCTCGTGTTGTGGTATTCGTTTTCAGTACAGGAATGTAAGAGGTCATATGCTCAATGTTTTGGCCTTTAATTAAAGAAATATCAATAACGGGAGAGCCGATATTAATGACTTCAAAATAGTTGTAATTTCCTGCGAATTTAAACTGGATAACAGGCATTGAATTCAGCTCATCTTTTAACTCTTGATCGCTACGTTGATTAGCTAAATTACTTTGGTTTTGATTATATTGGGTGATCAGCAAATCATACTCATTTTTAGCTGTTTCAACTAATGCTTGCTGTTCTTGTACGCTATTTCTAAGTTCTTGGGCTTGAATTTTCAAGGCGCTTGTATTGAGCATATAACCTAGAATTAATAAAATGAATCCTAATGGGGCAAATGTTCCCGCTAGAAAATCCCCAAGGGCATTGGGTTCAAGTGCTTTTATTTTATTAAAATCAACCCCAAAAAAATGATAGATACCAAAAAAGTAAGTGCCAGTGATGATAATAAAAATGACAAATTGAACTATGGGTATTTCAAGAAACTTAGTCTCTGCTGTTGAGGTATTGCTTCCTGTAGGGCTATTGCTGGTATTCATGGGAATTTTCCATCTTATTTGAAAGTTATAACTATAAATAAAAACGAGGTTGTTCAGCTTTTTTGAGTAAAGCTTGTCCTCTTGTAAGTGATGATCTCAGATCAAGTTTTGTTCGTCTGCATACAGTCATTAGAGACCATCAAAATGAGAATCTTTTGCAGTAAATTAAAGCAGTGAAAACTAGACCGACGGCTCTTTAAAAGAGCGGGAAATGACGGTAAGAGCATCAACTCTTTGAGATCATTAAAATAATAGCTTGGTCAGGGCTATATTCCAAATAATTTCATATACATAACATACTAATGAGAATCATGAAACTCTTTTGAGAGGACATGAAAATATGAAAACAGAGCCTGCCATCGAGCAGGCTTTTTTGTGCCCAAAATTTAAGGAGTCGAGCCATGAGCTTGAGCTGTCCCTTTTGTCATTCAACGAATGTGATATTGGTTGAAGCAAGTACACAACAATCAAATACAACCTTAACCAATTTGGTCACACCGACCACATTGGGTGCATTGGGAACCACGGTCGCAAAGTCTTTCAATCTGCCACCGATTGTCGGTGGAATTGCAGGAACAGTATTGGGTAGTGTGTTGAATTCATTCACTGAACAAAGCACACCATCACAGCAGAATTTGTGCTTTTGCCACAACTGCTACCAAAAATTTCCAACTCATCTTTTGCACTAAAGAATATTCATATCCACACAGATTCAAATTTCATTTTCAATTTAAAAGGAATATAACTATGGCACATCAACTTGAACAAATGGCTTATGTCGGTGATACCCCTTGGCATGGTCTAGGTAATCAACTAAGTCAAAACCAACCGATTGAAGTCTGGGCACAGCAGGCAGGCATGGACTGGCGGATTGAGTCTTCCAATGTCAGTTATATGGCACAGAATGAACGTGGGCAAAGTATCATCATACCTTATGAAGAGCAACGAGTACTTTATCGCTCAGACACCCATGCACCACTATCAGTCGTTAGCCAACGCTTTCAGGAAGTTCAACCACGAGAGATTTTAGAATTCTATCGTGACTTGACTGAACAATCAGGCTTTGAGCTTGAAACTGCAGGCGTGCTTAAAGGTGGTAAGAAATTCTGGGCACTGGCTCGGACAGGGCAAACATCCATATTAAAGGGCAAAGATGTCAGTAATGGCTATATGCTCTTGGCAACAGCATGTGACGGAACCCTTGCCACCACCGCACAATTTACCTCGATCCGAGTGGTGTGTAACAACACTTTAGCGATTGCCTTAAAAGGACAGAACAGCAGTGCAGGTGTGGTCAAAGTTCCACACAGTACTAAATTTGATGCAGATAGGGTCAAACAGCAATTGGGTATTTCAGTACGTGCATGGGATGAACACATGTATGAAATGAAGCAACTGACACAACGTAAGGTGAGTCAGATGGAAGCATCCGCTTACTTTGATGCAGTATTCAATAACAGCACCATGAACAACGTATTAGATCAGGAGGATAACATCATTCAGTTCTACCGTGATGTAGCCTTGCAAGCCCAAGCCAATGGCAAGGACAAAGCTGAACCAAATGCGAGATCGATGAGTCGAGTTATGGAAATGTTTAATGGTCAAGGACGAGGTACGGAGCTAAGTTCAGCCAAAGGAACAGCCTATGGATTACTGTGTTCAATCACGGAATTTATAGACCACGAACGTCGTGCCATGAGTACCGATCACCGACTTGATTCAGCTTGGTTTGGTGCTGGCGCATCGATCAAACAACGAGGATTGGAACAGGCACTTAACATGCTTGCATAGTGTGAAATATACATTTTTCAATAATGGAAAGTTAGACCTAACTAATTATTTTTAAATTAAATATTAGATTTTAAAAATTATTAAAACCATAGCTTCGGCTGTGGTTTTTTTATGCCCAATTTTTGTGATCCCCATCATTTTACATAGCAAAATAATCAGGACTTCAATATGAATACCGCAATTTTAAATCCATCTATGCAACAGGTAAGTACTCCATTTATTGCCCCAAAATTATTCACAGCTAAACGCTTGGTCAATACAAAGAATATGACTCAATCTGACTGGCTTGAAGTTCGTCGCCAAGGTATTGGCAGTAGTGATTGTGCAGCAGCCTGTGGATTGAATCCCTATATGTCGATGCTCGAACTTTGGATGATCAAGACAGGACGAGTCAAACAATCGATTGAAGATGAAAGTTCAGGTATCGCGCCACTCTATTGGGGTAAGCAGCTAGAACCATTGGTGGCTGAGTACTACAGCATGCATACCAATAACAAGGTACGCAGAATCAATGCAGTGTTTCAGCATCCAGATCCTGATAAGCATTTTATGCTTGCCAATCTGGATTACTCCGTTGTGGGTAGCAATGAAGTCCAAATTCTGGAATGCAAAACAGCAGGTGAGTACGGCGCAAAACTTTGGCGAGATGGAGTACCTTTATACGTACTGTGTCAGGTGCAGCATCAACTTGCAGTGACAGGCAAACGAGCAGCACATGTTTGTGTGCTGATCTGTGGGCATGAAACCAAAATTTTCAAAGTGACGCGCTCCGAATCCGTGATCAAACATATCATCAATGCCGAACGTTACTTCTGGGAGTGTGTGGAAAAAGATACACCACCTGATGTAGATGCCAGTGAATCGGCAGCTAAAGCCATACAGCAGCTCTATCCACAACATATTC
This sequence comes from Acinetobacter sp. OYA S30, assembly GCF_033599315.1. Lineage (NCBI taxonomy): Bacteria > Pseudomonadati > Pseudomonadota > Gammaproteobacteria > Moraxellales > Moraxellaceae > Acinetobacter > Acinetobacter sp. OYA S30. The sequence goes on along the minus strand of NZ_JAWVAV010000001.1, from coordinate 42,091 downwards.
CGTTGACTGTTGAAGACTTGAGTCATAACGAACAAGCCAATCAATTGTTTGCTCAACTGATCCAGGAAAAACTTCAGATTGAAAAACATCAAAACAACTTTGATGAAACTAAGCATCAAATCCAGATGTTGATGAGGGATGCTGAACGAGCAACCTTTGCCACTGGTTCAGTGACGTGGAAGAAATCCAAAGATTCAATCAGTTTAGACAGCAAAGCCTTACTCAAACTTCATCCTGAAATGCTTGAGCAGTTTCCACAAAGTAAAGCTGGGACGCGACGTTTTCAGATTTATACCGATGACTGAATCCATCACATCGATATTTCCAATCTTCCAAAAAGCGCAAAAACCACCCCGATCCACCGACTCCCGAAGGAGCGGTGGACTAAATGGCGGTCTTTGCATTTCATCTGATCTTTAAACGGTTTTGTATTTGCTTACATAACAAAGGGTCAACAGTAAAATTTTATTTAGAGGAAAATTATCATGATTAAAGGTTTAGCAATCACACCACCGATCCTTGGACGTATCAGTATTGGTAAAGTTGTTGAAAAGAACGGTAAACGACTGCCTGAAAAGGATGACCAATTTACCATTACCAGTCAAATCCAAAGCAAAGAGGGGTGGATCAAACATCCGCTTGATGAGCAATTACGCAGTAAAGCACCGAATCAAAAACTCCGTACCATTCCAGTACGGATGATCTTCAATGATCCTGAACTGAATCTGAGAGCTGAGTACACTTTATTTGACCGACAAACAGGACGGCCTGTCTGTGTAGGTAATGGTGAAACCTGCCAGCGACTCACCAATCAGGGTGTTGAGCAGCACCCATGCCCTTCACCAGACTTATGCTCATTGGCACAAGGAGGAAACTGCAAGCCCTATGGACGTTTACATGTCAATTTGGATGAAAGTGATGAACTCGGTACATTCATTTTTAGAACCACAGGTTTTAATAGTATTCGGACCTTGGCGGCTAGACTGAGTTATTACCATGCTGCATCCTATGGTTTACTTTCTTGCCTGCCACTACAACTGACACTTCGAGGTAAGTCCACCACACAAAGCTATCGTACCCCTGTGTATTACGTGGACTTAACACTCAGGGAGGGAGTTAATCTTCAACAAGCGATTCAGATGGCGAAAGACATTGATCAACAGGGTAAGCAGAGCGGCTTTAATCAATCAGCGTTAGATCATACAGCAAGGCAGGGTTTTGCCAATGCACAGTTTGAAGTCAACAGCGAAGAAGGGTTAGATTTAGTGGAGGAGTTTTATAGTGATGAAAATCAAAAGGGAGACGTTGAACAAGCACAGTCTGTAACCACAGCGAGAACCAAGGCAATGTCTAAGCCGAATCAAGGTGAGGGTTTTGTGCAGGATATGCAGAAGGGCTTGCAGGGGAGTGTGAGGGCGGTGAATTGAGGGTTACTGGATAGCAAGGGGTGCAAGCCCCTTATTTTTAATAAATTGATTAAATTGAGATTGTTATAAATGAATTTGAAATATAATTGGTCACTCTAGTTCATAATCAAAAAATCATTTATTGGGCACCTAATGAAAAATAACTTTGTACATCAGCTTCGGACATTACCAGAGATTTTTGAGGGGAATTTTTTTTGTATCCCAGACTATCAGCGAGGGTATGCATGGGATGAAAAGCAGATTGATGAATTATTGAAAGATATTGATCATCTTCTTTTAGATACTTCAGCCGTTAGGCACTATACAGGTACACTTGTTTTATCACTGAATAAAGATCAGTCTAATCAATATCATATTGTAGATGGTCAACAGCGGTTAACTACCTTGGTTATTTTTTTAAAATGTATTTCTCTATTTGCTGATAGAGAGGACAAAGAGAGTATTGGCACCAAATATTTAAAGCGTGGTGATATTGGTAATGATCAGTTTGTTTTGAAGTTGAATTTAGATACTAATAAATTTTTTGAGAAAGTTATTTTATCTGATCGTAATTTAGAAAATTGCCCTATTACATTAGAGTCACACGAACGACTATTGAATGCTCATGATTTGATCCATAAATGGTTGACTCAAAAAACTTCTTCAGGAGTTCTTATTACGCAGATTTTAAATGTTTTAGAAGAGCGTTTAGGGTTTTTAGTTTATTCGCCAGTTGAAGATGCTGAAACTGGTATCATGTTTGAAGTGATTAACAATCGAGGTAAACAACTCAGTGAATTGGAAAAAGTCAAAAACTATTTAATTTATTGTTCAATTAAGCTATCTGCTTTTTCATTGCGGGATGATATTACTGAACATTGGTCTGATATTTTACAATCACTAAATAAAGCGAAAAAAACATCACCAAATGAAGAGAGTTCATTTTTAAGATATTGTTTGGTTGTATTTTTTAAAATGAATAAAACGGATAGCCAGTATGGGTATGATGTTCTTAAGGAAAGAATAAAAATAGATCAATGTTTGCAGTCCAGTGAAAAGAAAAATCAAACAATAACCAAACTACAAGATTTTATTCAATTTTTAAAATTATCTGCAAAATGGTACGAACATCTTTATGCCCCTAATTATGTTGGGCTTGATAAAGCTATTCAACCACTAATTGAAAACATTCGTGCTCAGAATGTTCATGCTTCAATTATGCCCTTGTTTTTAGCATTGGTACTCAAAAATAAAGGTAAGGGTGAGATGCTTGAACGGCATTTACAATTATTAGAAACGTTAAATTTTAGAGTTTATATCGCTAACGGCATGACATTTAGAAAAGATACAGGTCAGGGTGACTTATACCAGTATGCGAGTAGGTACTACTATGGGAGTTTGTTAAACAGTTTTATTGCAGAGGAGAATAGAGTAGTTGGAAAAACAACACTAACAAATGATGACCAAGCATTGGAATATTTACTGGTTAGTTTTACTCAAAATCTTGCGCATGATGGTTGGTTCGAAGCCTCATTTTATTTGGATGGTAAGAGTTCTTTTGATTTTTATGGGTGGAGAGGACTTCGCTACTTCTTAATGAACTATGAATCTTCTTTACAACCTAATAAGACTATTAATATAGATAAGATTTTAAAGAGTAGATCATCTGGTAAAACCAATGATTATTTGTCGGTAGAGCATTTGTGGGCGACAGAGAATAGAAATTTTGAGGGACAAAATTGTAGAGAAGTTGATCGTTATCAAAAAAGAAGACTTGGAAATTTCGTTTTACTTGAACTCCGTTTAAATATTCAAGGTACTAATGATGATGCATGGATTAAAGCAGATCGATATCTTGAAGGGTTTGAACAAGAAGCTCCAACAGATTTATATCATGTACGACTAGCAGGAAAAAGTGTTCGGAAAACCTTTAACACTATGAGTGATGTCAAGAAAACCATTAATTATTATTCTGATTTTTATAGTGAAATTATTGGTGAACAGGAAGAGCGTTACATTAAGTTTGCGATGAAAAGATGGTCATTAAAGGGGTATATTGGTTATAAAAAACATCACGAAGAATTGGAAAATTAAATATTTTTTTGCAGTACGATAAAAAGTGCAAAATATATTTGCATTAATAAAAGAAGCATCGTATAGTGATTTCATGCAGTAAAAAGCTCAGTACGAGCTCTACTGCATGATTTGAAAAGTTGAGATTTGGCGATCAGATAACTTTTCAAAACAAAACTCGCTAATCACAGGAGACTTTGTTAAACAGATTATATCTGAAAAATAACAAAGTACTCCAAGTTTATTAAAAGGAAAGACTATGGAGACAAAACTAAAAAATATTGCTGAGATATATACAGGGTTTACGCAACGCCCCCCTGAAAAATCAGTAAATGCTTTTGATTTAAAAACGATTCAAATTAAAGATTTAACCAAAGATCAAGTGGTGATTTCAAAAGATCAATGGTCGGAACTTGAATGGGCTTACGACTCAAAACCTCAATATTTGAAATACAACTCAATTATTGTGGTCGCTCGTGGGGAACCAAGAGCCTACGTTTTTAAAGGACAAGAGTCTGATCGAGTTGCTGTGAGTAATCAATTTATCGTTGTAAATTTAAAGGTTGATGAAATTAAACCCGAATTTTTAGCTTGGTACTTTAATCATTCACAAGCAATGCGATCTTATTTTGAAATGAATAGTCGAGGATCATTGCTCATGATGCTCAGTATTTCGACCTTAAAAGAAGCTGAAATAGTTATTCCCTCTATGTTTCAACAAGAAGAGATTCTTCGACTTGTCGAAAAAGCACACAATGAAGCTTTAATATTCAAACAATTGACAGCTTTAAGAGCTGAATACAATCAAGCGAAGAGCGAACAAATTTTAATGCAAGCCAAAGTGGCGCAATAAACCGAATTTTTGAATTGGAGAATTGAAATGACAAATGAAGTAAATCAACACCCACAGCATTCTAAACTTGTTGGACTAGTTTGGAGTATTGCCAATATTATTCGTGGACCTTACCGCCCACCGCAGTACCGTCGTGTGATGTTGCCATTAATTGTATTAGGGCGTTTTGATGCGATTCTTGCACCTTATGCAGATGAAATGAAAGCATGCTATGAAAAAGCTGTGGCGAATTTGCAAGATAAAACCCCGAATGTCTTTTTACAAAAGCAGTTGAGCCAAATTGCGGATAAAGATCGTAAGCAAAATCTTTATAACATCAGTGGTTTTAATCTACAAAAACTGTTGGATGATCCAGATCAATTTACGGCAAATTTAACAAAATACATTGATGGTTTTTCACCTAAAGCGAAGGATATCTTTGCCAAGTTTGAATTTGCTAAAGAAATTGAAAAACTTGATGATGCAAACCGTTTATATAAAGTCTTCCAAGAGTTCCGTAATGGTTTGGTTGAATCAGGTTTAAGCCTTGCGCCTAGTAGCGTGAGTAATCTACAAATGGGCTACCTATTTGAAGAGTTAGTACGTAAGTTTAATGAACAGGCAAATGAGGAAGCAGGGGATCACTTTACGCCTCGTGAAGTGATTGAGTTGATGGTGAACTTAATCTTTGAAGAAGATCAGGATGAGCTTGTTAAGGCAGGGGTACATCGTAGTATTTATGACCCAACGGCGGGTACGGGCGGGATGTTGTCTGAGTCTGAAAAATTTCTCAAGAAATACAATGACAAGATTAGCCTTGATATGTATGGACAGGAGTACAATCCTGAATCATATGCTATCTGTTGTTCTGACTTATTGATTAAAGATGAACCTGCTGAAAACATTGTGTATGGCGATACGCTTGGTGTGAAAAATGCCAAGGAAAAAGATGGTTATGTTCCGCGTGATGGTCATGCAGATAAAGACTTCCACTATATGTTCTCAAATCCTCCTTTTGGTGTGGAATGGAAAAACCAAAAAGAATTTATTGATGAGGAAGAGAAACAGGGCTTTTCAGGTCGCTTTGGTGCAGGCTTGCCACGTATCAATGATGGATCATTGTTGTTCGCTCAACACATGATTTCTAAAATGAAGCCTTCGCCTGAAAATGGTGGGGAAGGTTCACGTATTGCCGTAGTATTTAATGGTTCACCATTATTTACAGGTGATGCAGGCAGTGGTGAAAGTAATATTCGTCGTTGGATTATCGAAAATGATTGGCTTGAAGCGATTATCGCTTTACCTGATCAGATGTTCTATAACACAGGTATTTATACTTATATCTGGATTATTTCGAACAAAAAATCTGAACAGCGTAAAGGCAAAGTGCAGTTGATAGATGGTACAGCACATTATCAGAAAATGGCGAAGAGCTTAGGCAACAAGCGTCATGAATTGTCTAAAGATCATATTGCTGAACTGACTAAGTTTTATTCGAAATTTAAAGATCAAGACACGAGTGCATTGATTCAAACCAAAGCTGGTGAAGCGAAGGTGTGTTCGAAGATTTTCAATAATCAAGATTTTGGTTATTTGAAGCTGACTGTAGAACGTCCTTTACGTTTAAACTTTAAAATTTCTGCTGACCGTATTGCTTTGTTGGATGATCAATCTGCCTTTGCAAGCTTAGCCAAGAGTAAGAAAGTAAAAGATACTGCTGAAATCTCGAAAGAAGAGCAAGCAGGTCGTTTACAACAGGACGCGATTAAAGAGGTTCTTACTGAAAAAATTTCTGATCAAGTCTGGAAGAACCGTGATGCATTCTTAAAAGTACTTGATCCAATTTTAAAAGGATTAACCTTTAAGCTTGGCGCACCTGTGAAGAAAGCGATTTTGGAAGCATTGTCTGAACGTGACCAAACTGCGGATGTGTGTAAAGACAGCAAAGGGAATATTGAACCAGATACGCAATTGCGTGATACGGAACTTGTTTCATTCCCTGACAATTTGACTTTACCTTTGCCTGTGAATTATGACAAAGAGCCTGACTTGTCTAAGTTATTGCCATTGGTTACAGCGCATTGCGAAGCTTATTTAAAAGCGGAAGTTTTACCGCATGTGGCTGATGCGTGGATTGACTATAGTAAAACTAAAGTCGGTTATGAAATTCCAATTAACCGTCATTTCTACGTATATGAGCCACCACGTCCTTTAGAGGAGATTAAGTCTGAGATTGTTCAGCTTGAGCAGGAGATTATGCAGATGTTAGGAGGTTTGTCTGCATGAGTCAGTTACCACGTTACGAAAGTTATAAGGATAGTGGCGTGCAATGGTTAGGGGAAATCCCTAGCCATTGGGCTATTGTACGATTAGATCAAGGTTGTGAAATTGTTAGAGGTAATACAGGATTTTCTAAAGCTGATTTATTAGAAGAGGGGCAATACGTAGCATTGCAATATGGTAAAACTTATAAAGTAGATGAAATAAATAATACTTTTTCTTCTTATGTAAATGAAGAGTTTTATAAGTTGAGTCAAATCGCAATGTATGGTGATACGGTTCTTATCTCAACTTCGGAAACGATAGAGGATTTAGGTCATTCATGTTTTTATGCCCGTCAAGATATTGGTCTAATAGGTGGTGAACAGTTTTTACTAAAAGTTAATCAGGAAGAACAGTTAGGCAAGTATCTGTATTATTTATCAAAAGCATTTTCTGGTTATCTGCGTAAATATGCTACGGGCACAAAAGTTTATAGATTTAATACAGATCATCTTAAAAAAATTTATATTCCACAAATACCATTTAACGAGCAAAAAGTTATTGCAGATTTTTTAGATAAACGCCTTGCCCAAGTTGATGCTTTAATCGCTAAGCAAGAAACTCTATTGGAAAAATTGGCTGAACAACGTGTGGCTTTGATTTCTCATGCGGTGACTAAGGGTTTAAATCCTGATGTGGAGATGAAAGAGAGTGGTATTAGTTGGTTTAAGCAAATACCTAAATCTTGGGATGTAAAACAATTAAAGTTTGTTATTACTAAAATTCAAACGGGGTCTACTCCTCCTAGTGCTGTGCCTGAATATTATAGTAATGATGATATTGTTTGGTATGGACCTGCTGATTTTACAGATGAAAATTATATTTTAAATGAATCAGTTAAAAAGATTAGCGCATTAGCATTAGAAGATAAAGTCGTAAAACCAATGCCGAAAGGATCGATTATGATGATTGGTATTGGCGCTACTTTAGGAAAAGTCGCGATTACTAATGTTGATTGTACAACCAATCAGCAAATTAACTCTTTGATTCCTATCGAAGATGTTAATGCTAAGTATTTGATGTATCAATTAAATTCTTTGAGAGATATAGTCAAATTATTATCTAGTGCTTCAACTTTAGGCATTATTAATCAGGAAAAAACGAAATGTTTGAAAATCATTGTGCCAAGTCTAAATGATCAAAATGAAATTGTTGAATTTTTGGATAAAGAGCTTAATGAAATTTCAGCGGTTAAAAAATCAGTTGAACAAACCATTAATAAGTTAAAAGAATATCGCTCGACTCTAATCACCCAAGTGGTGACAGGGAAAATCGATGTTCGAAATCTTAAAGTAAACTAAAAAACATTGGGTCATATTTTTTTTGGGGAAATGCCATGCATAGCGAATATTATTTTGAACAAGCTATTGAACAAAGTTTAACAACGGATGGCGGTTATGTAAAAGGTAACCCAAAAGATTATGACCCAAGAATTGCTTTATTTCCCAAAGATGTCGTTGCCTTTATTCAAGCAACACAACCCAAGACTTGGGAAAAAATCTATAACTCATGTAAAGAAGAAACAGCAAATCGTATTGTTAATGATTTAGCACATGCCTTAGATACTGAAGGCGCATTATCGGTTTTACGCCAAGGCTTTAAATGCTTCGGTAAAAAAATCAAAATGGCATATTTTGCACCCAATACCAGCATCAATAAAACCACTCAAGAACAATATGATGCAAATGTACTTAAATGTACACGTCAGCTCCATACAGAATTTAATGAAATCCCAGATATGGTGCTTTCACTCAATGGTATTCCATTGATCACGCTTGAACTTAAAAATGAGTTTTCAGCATCAGGCTGGAATGTGGAAGATGCCAAAATTCAATTTAAAAAAGATCGCAATGCCAAAGGACGTTTATTTGAATTTAAAAAACGTACCTTAGTTCATTTTGCCGTGGATACTTGTGAAGTGTATATGACCACGAAGTTGGATGGAGACAATACGTTTTTTCTACCCTTCAACAAAGGTTATTTAAATGGTAAGGGTAATCCACCTGTAGAAGGTGATGTACGCACGCATTATCTGTGGACTGAAACTTTAGCGCGTCATAGCTTTATGGAAATTTTTGCGCGCTACATGCATTTGAGTGTAGAAAGCAAAAAAATTAAAACTGAGAATGGTTTTCGATATATCGAAAAAGAAACCATGATTTTCCCACGTTACCACCAATTAGATGCTGTGCGTAAACTCACAAAACACAGTAAAGCCAATGGTTCAGGTCATAACTACTTAATTCAGCATTCAGCAGGTTCAGGCAAATCAAACACCATTGCTTGGCTCGCACATCAATTGGCATCCATGCACAATGCAGATGATCAGAAAATTTTTAATTCTATTATTGTGATTACTGACCGTATTGTACTTGATCGTCAGTTACAAGAAACCATTGCACAGTTTGAGCATAAAGATGGTGTGGTACAAAAGATTGATGAGAATACCCTACAGCTCACCAATGCCTTAGCTTCGAATGTACCTATCATTATTACCACAATTCAAAAATTTCCCTACATCATGCAATCTATTCGTACCCAAGCGAAAAAGGGAATTAAGGTTGATTTGAGTACAGAAGGCAAGAACTTCGCTGTTATTGTCGATGAAGCTCATAGCTCGCAAGGTGGGGAGACAGCACAGCAACTGAAGCAGATTCTAAATAAAGATGGGATTGAATCTGCAATTGCTCAAGAGTTTTTAGATGATGGCGATGAGGATGAAAGCGAACTCACTGATGACGTGAAAAAGCATTTATTTGCAGAAGCGTCAAAACGTAGTCGCCAACCTAATTTAAGTTTCTTTGCCTTTACCGCTACACCGAAATGGAAAACGCTCGCTTGCTTTGATGAAGCAGGTGATAACGGCGAAGCTCCGTTTCATCATTACAGTATGAAACAGGCAATTCAGGAAGGCTTCATTTTAGATGTATTGGCAAACTACACGACTTATGAACAGTACTTTAAATTAATCAAAATCGCTGACAATGATCCAGAACTTGCAAAAAATAAAACCAAAGCTTTAATGGCTCGTTTTGTTTCCATGCATCCAAGTGTGATCGCTCAGAAAGTAGAAATCATTGTCGAGCATTTTAGAACTGTGACGATGCATCGAATTGGTGGTCGTGCCAAAGCTATGGTTGTTACCAATTCTCGTGAGCAAGCGGTACGTTATAAACTTGCATTTGATGAATACATTAAAGAAAAAAAATATACAGGAATAAAGTCTTTAGTGGCTTTCTCTGGAAAACTAGAGGTTGATGGTACTGAATATACAGAACCTAAAATGAATGGTTTTAAAGAAACTGAATTACCTGATCAATTTGATACAGATGATTATCAAGTACTCTTGGTTGCTGAAAAATACCAAACAGGCTTTGATCAGCCTTTACTACACACCATGTTTGTAGATAAGAAGTTATCTGGAATCCAAGCAGTACAAACCTTATCGCGTTTGAACCGTTGTGCTTATGGTAAAGAAGATACTTTTGTATTGGACTTTGTGAATACCCATGAAGATATTTATAAAGCATTTAAGCCATTCTACGAGCTGACCAAACTTGGTGATATTCCAAATGAGCAAAAGTTAAATGAGCTTGGTCATACATTGGATCAATGGAAGTTTTACTTTGAAGTTGATTTAAATGAGTTTGCCAATATTTGGTTTAAGGATAGAAGCAAGCTAACAGGGCATGAACATAAGCAGTTGAATAGTATTATTGATCGTGCTGTTGATAAATATAAGAAAATTCATCCTGATGACCTTGTACATCAACAAGAGCAACAAAAGTTATTTAAGAGCCAATTGCAAAGCTATTTAAATCTATATCTATTTGTCTCACAAATCATGGACTTTACAGACTCAGAGCATGAGCAACGCTATGCCTATTTAAAAGCATTGTTGCAAAAATTGCCTAAAGGCTCTAAGGAAAATGAAGTTGATTTATCCAAAATTGTTGAACTCCAATTCTATCGATTGCAAAAGTTAAGTGAAAATAGTATTGATTTGGGGCATGGTGAAGCGAATGCTTTAAAAGGTTCAACGGATGTTGGAACAGGGCAGGCAGAATCTACGGATACTGTATCGCATCTGATTGATGAATTGAATGAGGCATTTGGTACTGATTTTACGGTAGCTGATCAATTGTTCTTTGATCAGGTTGAACAAGCAGCTATTGAAAATGAAGAGATAGTACAAGCGGTGAACGCAAATTCTCTAGACAGTTTTACAGAGTATTTATCTGGAAAGTTAATAGACCTTTTCCTTACGCGACTTGCAGGAAATGAGGAAGTTTGTAATAAAGTAATGAGTACGGAAGAATTACGCAAAAAAGTCGCTAAGCGATTGGCGAAGCATATTTATACTCGGACAAAAAAGAAAGCTTCAAAATAATTCTTATTAAAATTTCACGTCAAATTGTGCCGTGCTGTTATGAATGTTTATAGACAGTATTGCACAGTTAATTTATGTTAGCATAAGACAAGGTCAAATGGGCATAGAGGAGGGAATGTAATGTCAATGCGTATCGACACTAACACATTGAATTATTATGTTCAAAATGCCCAAATTTCTTTGAGTGTTTTAAGAACAAAAATTAATAATTTAGATCAATTTTTAAGTGGAGAAAAGCAGCCAACTTTTAATCAGTTATCTGAAATAGCAAAAAAAATTAATGTTCCGACAGGTCTTTTATTACTGAATAAAACTATTGATATTGACATCAAACGATTGGACTTCAGGACACTTGAGTCAGATTCAATCGATGAAGCAAGTGAAGAGTTAAGAGATACCATTGCAGAAATGGAGGTCAAACAGGAATTTTTGAAGAATGAAATTACTGAAACTTTAGATTTTGTGGGTCAATTCTCTATTGATTCCAATTTTCTAGAGGTAGCTAAACAAATACGTAATAAGCTAGAAATTCCTTTGTTTTTCCATAATCAAGCGGATAATCCATTAAATTATCTACGTGATAAGATTAATGGTATAGGCGTATTTGTTTTTTTTAATGGTAAAGTGAAAGACAATACACATCGTCCCCTAAGTGTGAAAGAATTTCGAGGGTTTGTATTACTTGACCATAAAGCACCTATAATTTTTATTAATCAGAAAGATACTAAGAATGGTCAACTCTTTACATTAGTGCATGAGTTAGTGCATATTTTTGTAGGTACTGAAGAAATATTTAACATTGTAGAGGCTGGCGATTACCAATTTGATCGAACTGAAGCATTTATAAATAAAGTAACAGCAGAAATTTTAGTTCCTCAAGAGATTTTCTTACAGCTTAATTCAACCGATAGTAATTTTTTAGCTAGAAAATTTAAAGTCAGTGAATTTGTAATTGTAAGAAGACTATTAGACTTAAATAAGATTACACGTGAAGAATACCTGAATCGTACTAGAGACCTAAAGGAAAACCTTGAACGTTTTTTACCGAATGAATCTAATGGTGGAAGTTATACTAATAATATTAGATTTAGAGTTGATAATAGATTTTTCAAATATGTAATGAATGCAGTAAATCATGATCGTATTTCATATACAGATGCATTTAATATTGTAGGTGTCGGTTTTAAAGGATATAAAATTTTGATGAATAGAGGTGGCAATGACTAAGTATTTATTGGACACTAATATTTATATCAATTTTTATGAAAGATATTATCAATTTGATTTTTTTCCAAGTTTTTGGGAGAAAATTAAAGTCATCATCAATTCACAAGTGGTACTTCCAGATATTGTTGTTAATGAACATTATCAAGATGAAAGTTTTAAAAAATGGCTTGAAGAAAACTTTACAGGAGCATCTTGTAAATACAAAGATTATGCTGATTTATGGGCTGAAGTTATCCAACATATTGCAACTCATGACTGTTATAGTGAGAAAGCCTTAACAAATGACAAAAGTTGGACACATGAAAAAATAGCAGATGGATGGTTGATCGCAATTGCAAAGAAAGATAATTTAGTGATTGTAACAAGTGAAACGAAAAATATTAGTTTAAATAAAAATCAACCTTCACAAAGCCCAAAAGTTCCTGATATTGCTAATGATCTTGGTATTCGCTGTATCAATATGAATACTTTTTTTCAAGAGATTGGCTTAAAAATTTAGAGATAATATTTCTATAATTTATTTATAAGTTAATTGAATGTGCTGGTTTAAAAATAGTTTTAGATTAAGTCAGAACTAATACAGTTTAGTTGAGTAAACTAATAATGAAATACCAACCGCCTTATACTATTACCTCAAAAATCATTCATCTGGTTGCGGAGATTAGTGAAAATATAGGGCGCTTGACTGTTTTAGAGGAAATCCAAAATAGTCTGAAACTACGCAAAGCTAATCGTATCCGTACCATTCAAGGCTCACTTGCGATTGAAGGGAACACTCTAAGTACCGAGCAGATCACGGCGATCTTAAATGGTAAGACAGTGATTGCACCTCCAAAAGAAGTACAGGAAGTGCGTAATGCCATTAAAGCCTATGAAGCCTTTCAGCAGTGGCAACCAAGCCAAGAAAAAGACCTATTACAAGCGCACCAAATTTTAATGACAGGCTTGATTGATGAAATTGGTCAATATCGTCATGGTGGCGTAGGCGTGATGTCAGGTGATCGAGTGGTACATATGGCTCCACCTGCAAATCAAATTAATCGACTGATGGTTGACTTACTTGATTGGTTAAATGATAGCGAAGTGCATCCTCTTATCCAAAGTTCAGTATTTCACTATGAGTTTGAATTCATTCATCCATTTGCGGATGGCAATGGTCGCATGGGAAGGCTATGGCAAACTTTAATATTAAGCAGATGGAATCCAATCTTTGCTAATATTCCTGTTGAGAGTTTGATCTATCAAAATCAAAAAGCCTACTATGAGGCTTTGCAAGTAAGTACAGTTCGTACTGATTCAGCCCCTTTTATAGAATTCATCTTACAGATGATTTTAGATGCAATCCTGAGTTCAAATGAGACCGCTCAAGCTAACGATCATGCTACCGCTCAAGCTGGCGATCATGTTCAACGTTTAATTTCAGCAATGAAGCAAGGAGACTATACTTTCGCTGAGTTGATGCAATTGGTCGGGTTGACTCATCGAGCAACGTTCCAAAAGAATTACTTGAATCCTGCCATAGAAGCTGGCTTGATTGAGCGTACTATTCCAGATAAACCGAAAAGTCCGAAACAAAAGTATAGATTAAAAAGATAACAATACTTTCAATTGTGGATAAATCCCCTATGGGTGCTTGTATATGAATTTGGATGACTCAGATGAATTTGGGACCTTCATCTTTAGAACCCCTGGCTTTAATAGTAACCGAACCTTGGCTACACGATTGAGTTACTACAGTGCAGCTTCAGGAGGCTTACTGTCGTGCCTACCATTGCAACTCACTTTAAGAGACAAAAGCACCACACAAAGCTATCGCCAACCTGTGTATTACGTGGATCTAACTTTACGGGAGGGTATTGGCCTGAATGATACCATTACTCAGGCCAAGCAAATTGATGAAAAGAGCAAGAAGGCTATATTTTTTTGATTTCTATAATATCACTTGATTCAATTAGCGATTGGATATTACCAAATAAACTTTGAATATAATCAGAGGCTATATGGATATCTAAATCCTCCCTGCTACGCCATTCTTCTAAGAAGAAATATCTACTCGAGTCATTTTCGCTAATATAAAGCTCATATTTCAAGCATCCTTCTTCTTGAAGCGTAGGCTCTATTACACTTTTTAAAAGCGCTTCTAACTTCTCTTTTTGATCTGATTTTGCCTTAAAGTTCGCAATTACTGAAATAGTCATTATTTCACCTTTAATTTGTTTTAGAAGTTTTCTAGTACAATTTTGCCTTTTGATTTACCTGATTCAAGCAACTTATGCGCCTTCTCCAAGTTTGAAGCGTTAATTTTGCCTAGATTTTGGTTGAGGGTACTTCTAATTTTTTGCTGGTCAACTAATTGGGCAACCTGTTGCAACAGATTACCTTGCTTTTCCATATCATCGGTTTCATACATTGAACGAGTGAACATCAACTCCCAATGGATAGAAATAGATTTAGTCTTAAACGGCATAATATCAAATGTTCGTGGATCATCGATCAATCCAAGCTTGCCTTGTGGTGCAATTACAGAAACTATTTGCTTGATATAGGTGTCTGTATGATTTGTAGAGAATACGTATTTTGGTTTTGCAATGCCTAGTGTCTCGATTTGTGCATTTAAATCTTTGCTATGATCAATGACATGGTCGGCACCCAATGATTTTACCCAAGATTTCGTTTCTTCACGTGAAGCTGTTGCTATAACGGTCAGATTTGTTTTTGCTTTTAGGAGTTGAATAGCGATTGATCCTACACCACCTGCACCACCAATAATTAAAATACTGCCAACTTCTGTTTCTGAAATTTGAAACCGATCAAACAGCATTTCCCATGCCGTTATTGCAGTTAATGGCAATGCTGCTGCTTCTGCATTAGATACTGTAATTGGTTTAAGACTGATAATTCGTTCATCGACTGCTTGAAACTCAGCATTACTACCATCTCGGGTTAAATCGCCAGCATACCAAACAGACTCTCCTACTTTAAACGAGGTAACTTTTGGGCCAACTTCGATAATTTCCCCAACGGCATCCCAACCTAAAATACGATTATTTGCTTCAGACGAATTTTTTCTCACTTTGGTATCAACTGGATTCACAGAGATTGCCTGAACTTTTACCAGTACATCACGCTCCTTAAGTGTAGGCTTCGCTTTTTCAATATCTACCAATGAATTTTTAAAATCATCATGATTATTTATAACATACGATACGGCTTTCATAGATTTGTCCACAACTTTAAAAAAAATAGAGTAAAAATGGAAGCGAAGTGCTCCCATTTTATGTTATTCAATAATTAAAACTCTTGGCTCGTTGGGCGCAAAACAATTTCATTAATATCTACATCCGCAGGCTGTTCAATTGCATAAGCAATTGCTCGAGCGACTGAGTCAGCTGGTATGGCTTGTCTGTAGAAATCAGTAACAAACTCTGAACTTTCTTTATGAGAAGAACCAAATTTTAGTTCTGACTCAACTGCACCAGGCTCAATAGTCGTCGTTCTAATTGTTCCCCCAACCTCATGACGAAGGCCTTCAGAGATGGCTCTTACAGCAAACTTAGTACCGCTATAAACAGTACCTCCTGGACTAAATACTTTTATCCCTGCAACAGATGCGAGATTAATAAAGTGTCCAAAGTTTTGTTTTTGGAAAACAGGTAGGGTAGCTGCTATACCATAAAGAACACCTTTAATATTAATGTCGATCATACGATCCCATTCATCAACTTTTAGCTCACTTAATGGTGCAATAGACATTAATCCAGCATTGTTTACCAATACATCGATTTGACCAAATGCGCTTAATGCCTTTTCAATAAGTGCTTGTACTTCATGTGGTTTGGTTATATCCATACCAATAAATTCAGCTTGACCACCTTCAGCACGAATGTCGTGAACAATAGCCTGTAATTTTTCAGTACGTCTAGCACCAAGTACAACCTTTGCACCTTTTTTAGCAAGTAAGCGAGCAGTAGCCTCACCTAAACCACTACTTGCACCAGTGATAACAATAACTTTATTTTCTATATTATTCATACAAGTAACCTTCAACCTATCTGTCAATCATATTTGATGGATTAAGTATTACAGCCTTGTTAGGTATAATAAATGAATAATATTATCTTTCAGAATTCCTATTTACGGAATAATTACCAGAACACAGGATTGGACATGCAGAACAAATTGGAAATGATGCGTATCTTTTGTGTCGCAGCAGAGTCTCGAAATTTTAAAGAGGCAGCAACTCAGCTGGGTATTTCCCCGCAGCTAGTGACACGGGCAATAAAAGAGCTAGAAGAGCAGCGCGGAGAGATTCTGTTCTACAGGAGTACTCGACAAATTAAAATTACCGCTGATGGTGAGCGTCTGGCAAAGCAAGCACGTTTTGCGGTGGGATCGATCGATGCTTTGTTTGTAAAAGACACCAAGGAGAAACGAGATGAAATGCGTGGGACTGTCCGTCTTACTGTGTCGTCTGTGTTAGGGCGCAAATTGGTAGTACCCGCACTAGCAGAATTTGCCACACGTTATCCAGATATTGTCGTGGATTGTGTGCTAACAGATTCACACTCGGATGTGATCGATGAGCGGATAGATATCGGGATCAGATTTGGATTTTTGCCGGACAATCGATATGTGGCAAGGGAATTGGCTAAAGTGAACTTTTATTCTGTGGGTACGCCAGAGTTAATTGATAAGGTTGGAATGCCTAAAAAAATTATTGATCTTGATAAATACCCTCTAACAGCACTAGTCGATCATAAAACAGGGCGTTACTGGCCATGGACATTCACCGAAAGTCGAAG
This sequence comes from Acinetobacter sp. OYA S30, assembly GCF_033599315.1. Classification (NCBI taxonomy): domain Bacteria; kingdom Pseudomonadati; phylum Pseudomonadota; class Gammaproteobacteria; order Moraxellales; family Moraxellaceae; genus Acinetobacter; species Acinetobacter sp. OYA S30. Next base: position 25,039 of record NZ_JAWVAV010000001.1, on the reverse strand, counting down.
CTTTACGCCATCAAATCCCCGTTTTATTACAGATGATCTTGAAGCTGAATTTCAAGCTATTCTCGCTGGAGTCGGATTCGGACACATGCCTGGATTTCTAGTTTTGCCGTGGCTTAGGAGTGGTAAGCTCATTCAGATACTTCATGAGGAAACCTCTCCCGTTTGGCGCCTGTATTTATATCGTCCACAGCGGGGCCCGACACCTTTGCGAATCCGAGCATTGTTTGATTACTTAGCGGAAGTGCTGGGCCGTATAGAAACCTGAATCAGATAAGACCATCACGTATCTAGAGTAACTACAATTTTTCCTATTTGCTGATTTGATTCAAGATAGCGCTGAGCGTCATGCATGTCCTCAAAGTTAAAGCAACGGTCGATCACTGGACGAAGATATCCTGCACCTATACTGCTAAGAATAAATCGTCTGGCTTGCTCCCTTAGAACAGGGTCATGCAGAACCTCAAGGAACAAAAAACCTCGCATGGTTAAGCTCTTGCGTAATGCAACTTTAAGCGGAAATGGTGTGATCTCAGGGCTAAGTGCACCATGCATAACCATCGTTCCTCCTACAGACATCGCTTTTGCAATCTGTTCAATATGCGGCCCTCCTACAGCATCGAAGACGACATCAAGATGTTCTCCATCCAAACGTGAAACAAGCGCCTCATACAAATCTGGTTCATCTTCACTGGCTATAACATCTTTAACACCGAGATCTAGTAAACGTTGCTTTTTCTCTATCGTTTGTGTACTTGCAATGACCTTAGCACCCGCTGCTTCAGCTATCTGTATCGCAGCTAATCCTACACTACTTGAAGCTGCTGTGATCAAGATCGTTTTTCCTTTCGAAACTCCACCAGCATGGATTACACCACCCCAAGCCGTCAAATACTGCATCCAGATTGAAGAAGCTTCTTCCCAACTTAAACTATCGGGTTTGTGAACTAAAAAAGTTTCTGGAATCAGAAGCTTGTCCGCATATGTCCCATATTTGGCTAGATTGTCAGTCGGAAGAATCGATACTGCATCTCCTGGAGAAAATTGGCGTACACCTTCACCTATCGCCAGAACTACGCCTGCTCCCTCATATCCCAGACGAGAGGGGAATACTGCCTTTTGAATATAAGTACCACGCCGAAACATCACATCAGCCCGGTTGAGTCCGATCGTTTTCATCTGGATTAGAACTTCTCCTGCGGCTGGTAAAGCAACAGGAAGTGTTTCTAATGTCAGAACATCTGTATCTCCAATAGAATTGAAGCGCCAAGTCTTGGCCTGAAGTGCGTTAAATGACATCAATCACGACCTTAATATTGGCAGAGCGATCTTGAACAGCATCATGAGCCTCAATCGCTTGGTCTAGAGTAAAATGACGAGGATCAACAAGAGGACGCAGTTTACCTTCCTCAACGAGACGAGTAGCGATCTTAAGGACATCACCATGATGAGAACGGCGATTGCCTGTTAACATCGGCAATAGGACGAATACGCCAGACAGTGTGGCACACCGTAGAGATGAACTCGCTAAATTATGATTACCAAATGCAGCACAGCTGGTAATGTGGCCATAGTGAGTTGTCATGGAAAGTGAAGCTTCTAGTACTGGACCACCCACAGTGTCGTAAACAATGTTAAAACCTTGACCCTCAGGGCTTGCAGCAATAATGTCATCGGAAGATGCTGTTGTGTAATCGAGAGGTGTTGCACCGAGTTCTGAAATCAGTGATTGATCAGCTGTACGACCAGTCGCCCAAACATTTGCATCAAGTGCTTTTGCAAGCTGAACCACCATATAACCAACGCCACCAGCACCACCCTGAACCAGTACAGTTTGACCTGGTTGGACCTTCGCATGATCCACTAAACCTTCCCAAGCGGTGAGGAACGTCAATGGTAGTACTGCTGCCTCGCGCATAGAGATATTCCGTGGCTTTAATGCGATCAGATCAGCATCTACGACAACATATTCTGCTAAAGATCCTTGAAGACCACGAACGCCACCAATCAGACCGTAAACTTCATCCCCGACGTTGAAGTCGGTGACACCTTCACCAACAGCAGTTACAACCCCAGCCATATCTGTTCCCAACACGGCAGGAAGCTCTGGCATAGCATATGGTGCTTCACCAAGACGAATTTTATAATCAATAGGGTTTACACCACTAGCATGAATACGTACCAGAACTTGCCCAGCCTCAGGGTGAGGTATAGGGAGTTCTACACGTTTAAATTCATGATCACCAAAATTTTCTAGGATAAGAGCATTCATCATCTTATTCATAGTTGTTCCTTATTTTTAACTGGGGGATGATGTGCACAGTACCAAAGTTAATTAATCCAATAAATGATATTTATAGGATTTAATAATTCCTAAATAATGAATAATAAATATCATCCGCTCACTAAAAATATTCTAGTACAGTTTGTAAAGGCAGTTTAATCTAAACTGTCGGTAGTATTTTCAAGGCTTGAAACGTTCAAAATATCTACAAAGTGGCTAAAATTTGAAACATAATTCTAAAAGGTCACAGCATTACAAAGAACATGAGACAAAATAAAAAATGGGAGCTAAAAGTCCCATTTTTTTTGTGACTTTGGCATCAACTCTATGATGTTAATTTAAAAAAACTAAAAACAGGGATAGAAAATTTTCGCTAAAGATCTTTTTAATTTTCGATTTATAAAAATTATTGCTTTTTTTATACTATGGGGTACTATAGTATTAATGCTAGCAAATAAGGAGATCTGATGCCTAATCAGGTTGAAGACAAAAAAAAGATTCTTCTACGCGTCAGAAAGATCAAAGGTCAGACGCAAGCGATTGAAAAAGCGTTAGAAGACAATGTGGAATGTGGTGCAATTCTGCAACAAATATGCTCTGTGCGTGGTGCTATTAATGGTTTGATGAATGAGATGTTAGAGGTTCATTTAAAGGACACTTTAGTATCAGGTGAAACCACAGAACAACAACGAAAAGAAGAATTGGCTGAAATCGCCAAGATTCTAAAATCATATTTAAAATAGATCTGTATAAGGAATTATTCCATGAAGTCACGTGCTGCCGTTGCGTTTGGTCCTGGTCAACCTCTTCAAATTGTTGAAGTTGATGTTGCACCACCGAAGAAAGGTGAAGTATTAATCAAGATCTCCCATACCGGTGTGTGTCATACAGATGCATTTACTTTATCTGGCGATGATCCTGAAGGTGTTTTTCCGGCTATTCTCGGGCATGAAGGTGCTGGTGTCGTAGTTGAGGTTGGTGAAGGCGTGACTAGCGTCAAACCAGGTGATCATGTAATTCCACTTTACACCGCTGAATGTGGCGAGTGCGTATTCTGTAAATCTGGAAAATCGAACTTGTGTATTTCCGTTCGCGAAACTCAAGGTAGAGGCGTAATGCCAGATGGTACCACTCGTTTTTCCTACAATGGTCAACCGATTTACCACTATATGGGCTGCTCAACGTTCAGTGAATACACTGTAGTGGCAGAAGTATCATTGGCTAAAATCAATCCTGAAGCCAATCACGAACATGTCTGCTTACTGGGTTGTGGGGTAACAACGGGTATCGGTGCAGTACATAACACGGCTAAAGTACAAGAAGGTGATAGTGTTGCGGTCTTTGGTTTAGGTGGTATTGGTCTGGCAGTCGTACAAGCCGCACGTCAAGCTAAAGCAGGGCGTATTATTGTGGTTGACATGAATCCAGATAAATTTGCGCTGGCAAAAGAGTTTGGTGCAACGGACTTCTTGAACCCTAAAGATTACGATAAACCAATCCAGCAAGTCATTGTCGAAATGACTGGCTGGGGTGTAGATCATTCATTTGAATGTATTGGTAACGTGAATGTGATGCGTGCAGCCCTTGAAAGTGCACACCGTGGCTGGGGACAATCCGTAATTATTGGTGTAGCTGGCGCAGGTCAGGAAATCTCTACCCGTCCATTCCAGCTTGTTACTGGTCGTAAATGGCTAGGTTCTGCCTTTGGTGGCGTAAAAGGTCGTACGCAACTTCCAGGAATGGTTGAAGATGCCATGAAAGGTAAAATTCAATTAGAACCATTTGTGACACATACGATGGGCTTGGATCAGATCAATGAAGCCTTTGATCTAATGCATGAAGGTAAGTCAATTCGTACTGTAATTCATTACGAATAATTCCGTCAGACCTTACAGTTTTCCATGCATGTGCATCATGAATGACATGCATGGAATCCTCTAAAACGGCACATTATCTGTAAAACCGATCTATCTGTGTAGGCATCGTGTATAGGTTCAACAAACCTGCCTACATTTTAAATCTTTATCACTATTCTCTGTGGAGAATATGAGACTCTTTGTTTACTCGATTTCTCATGAAGTCTTGCTCAACATAGGTAATTGATTATGGAAATAATTGAGAAACATGCTTCTTTTGGTGGATCGCAAGAAGTGTATCGCCATCAGTCAACAGCATTAAACTGTTCAATGAAATTCTCAATATATCTGCCACCTCATGACAAAGATGAGCGGTTGCCAGTTTTATATTGGTTATCAGGACTGACTTGCAACGAACAGAACTTTATTACTAAAGCCGGAGCACAAAAGTATGCGGCTGAACATAAAGTCATTGTTGTTGCACCAGATACCAGCCCACGTGGAGAGGATGTACCAGATCATGCAGATTATGATTTAGGCCAAGGTGCAGGATTCTATGTGAATGCAACACAAGCACCCTGGTCGCAGCATTTCAAAATGTATGATTATATTGTGGAAGAGCTCAGAAATCTGATTGACCTAAATTTTCCGACCAATCAAGTCCAAAGTATTATGGGTCATAGCATGGGTGGTCATGGTGCATTAGTAATTGGGTTAAAAAATCCTGAGCTGTATAAAAGTATTTCTGCTTTTGCACCAATTGTTGCACCTAGCCAAGTACCTTGGGGGAAAAAGGCTTTTACACACTATCTAGGTGAAACCGAAACTTTATGGAAAAGCTATGATGCGATTGAATTAATCAAAAACGCTGAAGTTCATTTACCTATTTTAGTCGATCAGGGAACAGCTGATGATTTTCTTGAAGAACAGTTAAGACCTAAGCTTCTTAGTGATATTTGTTTGGAACAAGAATATCCTCTTACACTTAACCTAAGAGAAGGGTATGACCATAGCTATTACTTCATTGCGAGCTTTATAGAGAAACATATAGAGTTTCACAGCAAATTCCTAGCAAAATAACTTTCATAGATATGAGGATATACATGTTGTTCTTGAATGCTTCTTGAGCAATATAATTTCCAGATGAAGAGGTCAGCTTATAAATCTAAGGACGAATCAATTGATCCTTATATAACTAAGATTGAATTTAATCATCTCATATCTTGATTTTTTGATTCAAATGTTAATGGTATTAACTTGAATAAATTCATAGCATTATGCCGAAATAAAAAAATCAGATTTTGGCTCTGCTATGGAAAATTGTTTTTAACCTTTGTACAACAAAACTTTCTGACATGCATACATTAGTAATGTCAGAATGAGTTTGAATTTTAATCAATTGTGGGGTTTTAGTCATGCTTAAAACAGCTTTATATGTCCGTCTTGAAGCTAAACCAGGTAAAGAAGACGAAGTGGAAGCTTTCCTTAAAGGCGGTTTACCAATCGTAATGGAAGAACCTGCGACAGTTGCGTGGTTCGGCCTACGTCTTGGACCTACAACATTTGGTATTTTTGATGCATTTCCTGATGAGGCGGGTCGCCAAGCACATTTATCTGGCAAGGTTGCAGCTGCTTTGATGGCTCAGGCCGATGATCTATTTTCAGAGCCACCGTCTATTGAGAAAGTAGATGTTTTGGCGAGTAAACTACCAGGTTAAACCGACGCTTAAATGTATGAGGGTGCTGCCTGAAATTTTGAATGAAAGGCAGCACTTCAACCCTGTGAGGTTTGTCAGAGGCTTTTATTCAAGTTGTCCTACTTTATTTATTGGTTTAATCCCATCATTTAAATGGGTCAATATCCAAAACAGGGCAGGGTAAATAAACGAATGCAACTATTTACATGCTTTATATTGAACCAATCTATCTAATTTACTGTCGCATTTGTACATCTGCTAAACCGTGCCAAACTGCTTTTAAAATATTCAATCATCGCTATTTTGTATGAGCCATTCACTGTTTTAGCCAATGCGTTCACGACCATGTCAGTAGTCAAGCGTGTTGATACCTTCCATTCAACAATCGCTCGTGAAAATACATCAATAATAAAAGTGGTATAGAACAAGCCTGAATGTGTTTAACCATCACTCAAGTCGGTAAGCTGAAATAATTTTTATAAAAATAGACGACTGGTCTATTTTTATGTATAGTTAGCACATGGTGCAGTCAAAAGCCGCAGTGTTGTCCAATTTTTTAAAGTTTATTTGATGAATAACGGTGGTTTTTCAAATCAATTAGCTGATCATCCTAGGATAAAAATATGCTGAATTTTAACTTTTATAATCCGACCCGCATTATTTTTGGTGGCGATACAATAGCTAAAATCAATGACTATGTGCCTACAGAAGCAAAAGTATTAATGTTGTTTGGTGGTGAAAGTGCACGTAAGAATGGTACTTTAGCTGAAGTGCGTGAAGCATTAGGTGCAAGAGAAATTCATGAATTTGGCGGAATTGAGCCGAATCCGAGTTATGAAACCCTCATGAAAGCTGTAGAGCTGATTCGTGAACAAAAGATTGATTTCTTGATGGCTGTCGGTGGTGGATCGGTAATTGATGGTACTAAATTTATTGCAGCAGCAGTCAATTATACAGGGGATGCATGGGAAATTTTAGAAACCCATGGTACTAAAATTACTCAAGCTTTGCCTTTTGCGAGTGTACTCACCCTTCCGGCAACTGGTTCAGAAATGAATAGCGGTGGGGTAGTCACCAGAAAATCGACCCAAGCCAAATTGTCATTTAGCAGCCCCTATGTTTTTCCGCAATTTTCCGTACTAGATCCGAATAAAACTTTTAGCTTGCCGACGCGCCAATTAGCAAATGGCGTAGTCGATGCATTTGTTCATGTCATGGAACAGTACTTAACTTACCCTGTCAATGCACAAGTACAAGATCGTTTTGCCGAAGGTCTATTGCAAACTCTGATTGAGATTGGACCGAAAATCTTGGACGATTCAGCAGATTATGACACGCGTGCGGATTTGATGTGGGCTGCTAGCATGGCACTGAATGGGCTAATTGGAGCTGGTGTACCACAAGATTGGTCAACCCATTTGATTGGGCATGAGCTCACGGCTTTACATGGTATTGATCATGCTCGTACCTTAGCCATTGTGTTGCCGGCCAATCTACAAGTGCGTCGTCAAGAGAAGCGAGAAAAATTACTACAGTATGCAGCTCGAGTCTGGCAGATTGTCGAAGGTGATGAAGAACAACGTATTGATACTGCTATTGCTCATACTCTAGCCTTCTTTGAGCAACTTGGATTGCCGACCCGTCTTAGCGATTATGGACTGGGGGAGACAGATATTGAGATCATCATTACGCAACTTAAATCACACAATCTTACACAGCTAGGCGAACATAAAAATGTTTCATTAGAGATCAGTCGCCAAATTCTCGAGGCGAGCATCTAAATAAGCGTATCTGTCATGGTCACGATACACGACAAGTGATCATGCAACAATGCTCCTCAATCCTGAAAATTATCGGAGAAATAACATGAAAATTTTAATCGTTTTAACCTCACATGATCAACTTGGCAATACTGGTAAGAAAACAGGTTTTTGGCTAGAAGAACTTGCTGCACCGTATTACACCTTTATTGACTCTGGTGCTGAAGTTACGCTGGCGTCGCCTCAAGGTGGGCAGCCACCATTAGATCCGAAAAGTAATTTGGCCGATGCGCAAACTGAAACCACTCATCGTTTTGAAGCTGATCCAACTGCAATGCAAGCATTGGCACAGACGCATAAACTTAGCGAAATTTCTGTAGCTGATTATGATGCAGTGTTTTATCCAGGCGGGCATGGCCCATTGTGGGATTTAGCAGAAGATCCGATTTCAATTTCTCTGATTGAACAGGCGATTCAGTCTGGCAAACCTGTTGCAGCAGTGTGTCATGCCCCAGGTGTTCTTCGTCATGTGAAAGCAAGTAATGGAGCGCCTTTAGTCAGAGGTAAATTGGTGACTGGTTTTACCAATACTGAGGAGGAGGCTGTAGGTTTGACTAAAATTGTACCATTTTTAGTTGAAGACATGCTTAAAGAAAACGGTGGTCATTATTCTAAAGTAGAAGATTGGCAAGTACATGTTCAAGTAGATGGCTTGCTGGTTACTGGACAAAATCCAGCCTCTTCTGCTGCAACCGCTACAGCATTACTTCAATTGTTGAAATAAAGAGTAGCTAGTGTCTGTTGTGGTGCTTTGCAGTGAATAAAACTTCTGACTTTGAGCAACTGGCGCAACAAGCAAAATAATCGTCACTTAATGGTGAAGGGCCTGAGTGAATAGCTTTCCTTCCTTTATTTTTCTATATACAGGAAGGATGGGTATTTAATTTAGATCAATTAAGTCATGATGACTTGGATACAATGAATTGAATGACAGTAAACTTTTTCAAAACTTAAGCTTAGGCCCTTATGTTTTGCAAAACCGTATTGTATTGCCACCATTAACGCGGTCGCGCAGTACTCAGCCAGGGAATATTCCAAATGAACTGATGGCAACCTATTATCAACAGCGTGCCGGGGCAGGATTTATGGTCACCGAAGGTACGCAAATTGAGCCACGTGGTCAAGGCTATGCTTGGACTCCCGGTATTCACAGCCCTGAACAGATTGCTGGATGGCGTAAAGTGACGGAAGCAGTGCATGCTAAAGGAGGCATTATTTTTGCACAACTTTGGCATGTTGGGCGTGTTTTACATACATCTTTGCAACCCAATCATGCATCACCGGTCGCGCCTTCGGCTATTAAGGCTGATAGTAATGTTAAAGTCTTTATTGAGACCGGGCCCAATGCAGGTGCCTTGGCTGATCCTTCAATGCCACGTGCTTTAAGCAATGCAGAAGTTAAAAAATTAGTGCAACTCTATGCTCAAGCTGCACGCAATGCCTTGGCTGCTGGTTTTGATGGAGTTGAAATTCATTGTGCAAATGGTTATTTGGTAAATCAATTTATCTCTGCACATAGTAACCACCGTGAAGATGAATATGGTGGATCACTAAACAATCGTTTGCGTTTTTTACGTGAAGTAGTAGAGGCCGTTGCTGAGGTGGTTGGTGCAGATCGTTTAGGAGTGCGTTTTGCCCCGCTATTTGAAAGTACAGAGGAAGATCGTGTTTACATGGGGTTGGTTGAAGATGATCCACATGTAACTTATATTGAAGCCATAAAAATACTTGAAGAAGTTGGGATTGCCTACTTATCTATTGCAGAAGCTGATTGAGATAATGCACCAGAACTTCCTCATGATTTTCGTAAAGATGTCAGAGACACTTTCAGTGGTCAGATTATTTATGCAGGTCGATATACGGCAGAAAGAGGGACTCGAATTTTAGAGGCAGGGTTGGCCGATTTAATTGCATTTGGACGCCCATTTATTGCGAATCCGGATTTACCCGATCGCATCGCGAATGACTGGCCATTGAATACAGTAGATGCAAGCACTATGTATGGTGGGACGGAAAAAGGCTATATTGATTATCCAGCTTACGCAGATTAATATTGACTTAATGAGTTATTTTGCCAACCTTTGTGGTTGGCAAAATAAGGACTTAGGATTGCTGTTGCCAGCACAATTTCTTCTTAAAACAAGTTCTTAAAATTTCTTAGCTGTGTAATGAGCCAACCTGCCAGTGGGAAAGAAATCAGTTGCGTTACTGGCACTAATACTATGACTTCAATCAACACCATCATCGGGAAACTTTGATGCTCAGTAATTGGCTTTAATAAAGTGAGTACCAGTAATAGTGTGGGATATAAGCCTAAATATCCGACTAAAATACGAGTCATGAGGGCTTTAGAAGAAGAATTCATTGTGCGCTATACTCATTCATGGATTGTAAATTGATCTAATAGCAATACAATAATATGTAATCATTGGACTGCTATTATGAATTATGTGGTTGATATTTAATTAATTTTTATGAATCTTTACTTTTTAATAGAAATTTAGTTGCTCTCAGCGCTTGATGTAATGGTGTTTTATCTTTTTGCAACTTACTCAGTAATGCTGCACCTAACCACATTTGGTAAAGTACTTGTGCCAACGTCGAGGCCTCGGTATCTGCTTGGATAGACTGATCCTGTTTTCCCAAATCAATTAAACCAGCAATCCGTTGGATTACATCATCGACGCCAGCGGACATAATGGAGCGCATATCTTCAGATAGATCGGCAACTTCTGCGGCAAGTTTCACAATTAAACAGCTATCCGCCCAACCACACTGTGTTTCAGGATCTTCTATCCATAAATTAAAATACTCAATCAGCTTTTGATAAGGGGATTTATCACTACGCCATACATCATTTAAACGGACTTGGTAATTATCTACATAATGCTGTACCAATTCACATCCGAAAGCTTCCTTGGATTGGAAATAATGATAAAACGAGCCTTTAGGGATTTCACAGCTCTGTAAAATTTCCTGTAATCCTACGCCAGTAAAACCTTTATGCAAAATCAGGTCTGAACTGGTGTTAAGAATGTGTAAGCGCTTCGCTTCAGACTTTTTAATAGGATTAGGCTTCATATTAATTGTTTACTCTATTGTAAAAATAGACCAGTCGTATTGTTTTTTATTATAACTCATCTACAATGGGTGTAAAGAAATTTTAATCATAATTTTTGATTGTGAAGCGAAATACTTCTAAATAAAACATGGAGTTATATGTTTGAAAACAGTTATTAATCAACGCATCGTTTTAGCTAAACGGCCAGTGGGTGAGCCAAAACACAGCGATTTTCGTATTGAACAAGTTGAACTCAATGAACTTAAACAAGGCGAGATATTGTTAAAAACCATTTACTTGTCACTCGATCCTTATATGCGTGGTCGCATGAGTGATGCTCCTTCATATGCAGCACCGGTTGAAATTGGCGAAGTGATGGTCGGTGGAACAGTCAGTCAAGTGATGGCCTCTAAAAACCCAAAATTCAAAGAAGGCGAGTGGGTTCTTTCAGGAAATGGCTGGCAGAGCTACGCAATTTCTAATGGGACAGCATGTCAAAGCTTAGGTATGCAACCTGAACATCCATCTTGGGCATTGGGTATTTTGGGAATGCCAGGATTTACTGCTTATATGGGGTTGTTGGACATTGGTCAGCCTAAAGCCGGTGAAACTTTAGTCGTTGCAGCTGCAACGGGACCTGTTGGTGCTACGGTTGGACAGATTGGCAAACTTAAAGGTTGTCGCGTGGTTGGCGTCGCAGGTGGGGCTGAAAAATGCCGTTATGCAGTAGAAGAACTCGGCTTCGATGCTTGTATCAATCATCATGATGAAAATTTTGCAGAACAATTACAACAAGCAGCTCCCAACGGTATTGATATTTATTATGAGAATGTGGGGGGTAAAGTGTTTGATGCGGTATGGCCATTGCTTAACTCTGCGGCACGTGTACCGGTGTGTGGTGTGGTTTCCCAGTATAACACTACCGAGCAAGCACAAAGGCCAGACCGTTTACCGGGCTTTATTTCCACCCTTTTAAAAAAGCGTATTCGCATGCAAGGCTTTATTATTTTTGATGATTATGGCAGTCAGTATCCGGAATTCTATCAGCAAATGTCTGAATGGTTGAAAGACGGAAAAATCAAATATAAAGAGCATATGGTGCAAGGTTTAGATAACACAATCAATGCTTTCAATGGTATGTTGAAAGGCGAAAACTTTGGCAAAGTCGTTGTAAAGATTTAAAAAATAGGAATTATCATGATTACACTACATCATTTAGATCAATCACGTTCTTTTCGCATTTTGTGGTTGCTTGAAGAAATCAAGCAGCCCTATGAGCTGAAACGCTATTATTGTGACTTAAACACGCATTTGGCCCCTGAATCTTTAAAAACCATTCATCCTTTAGGGAAATCTCCAGTATTGGAATGGGATGGCAAAGTTATTGCAGAGTCAGGCGCAATCGTTGAGTTATTAATTCAGCAACTTGCGCCGCATTTAGCACCAGATATGGATGAACCTACCTATGTCGATTATCTACAGTGGATTCATTTCTCAGAAAGCTCTGCCATGCTGCCATTTTTGTTAAAAACGTTTAATGCGATAGAAACCAAGCAGGGTACGAAGTTGGTATTTCTAGAAAATTATACTCAAGTTGAGTTCGATAAAGTATTTGGCCATTTAAATGAATATTTAAAAGATAAAGAATTTCTAGTGGCAGACCGTTTAACCGGTGCTGACTTTATGATGGGCTTTGGACTACATGCTTTAGTTTATCATATGGGACAAGGTGAAAATTATCCCCATATCCAACGTTACGTAGCAGTTTTAAGCCAACTACCTAGCTGGCAAGCCGCAGTACAAATTGAACAAAATGGTGTGAAAAGTCAAAAATAGCAAGATTGTTTTTTTAAGGCAATTGAGAAAAAGAATCATGATTGACAAGTACATCTAGTTATAAAATAAGCTGACACTTATTTAAATTAAACGCCTAATGAATTTCATCGGGCGTTCTCTATTTTAAAGATAAGGAATTACCATTATTTAAGGCAAGTTTTGCCTATTCTTCCCCTGCAAATTCCTATCAAAAGAGTTTGAATATCACGACGGTTACGTTGAAAGATATAATCAACTTTTGAAAGAAAGAAACGTGACTAAGGCTCAGCAAGATTAAATTATTCCTCGGGGTATTAAACAAGTAAACTACATCATTTTACTAACTTAAACACATATACGTAAAAATCACGCCCCGTTTAACTGGCAATAGTTTTTGAACCCTTTTATAAAAGTTTAAACGAATCTAGCAAGTCTTTATTTAATGTTAATACTCATCCAATATTGAGGTTTTTTATCTTTTCTTGCCTGTGATCTAGGTTGTAATACTCTAATTTCATACTCACCTGAAGCAGGTAAAATATAAATACCATTATCATCAAGCTCTGGAGAATATTCTCCAAGATTGATGGAGTCTTTTAATTGATTACCCCATAAGTAAGTTTCAACATTTCCTCCAGTCAACCTCACTTTTAACTTTTGCCCTTTTTTAGCATAAAATTTGTAGGAATCATACTTGTATCCATCTATCCTTCCGTAATAATTTGCAGAGTAAGCTTTTTTTGCAAACTTAACTACAACAGTCTTTCGTATATCATTGTTATCATTTGCAAGTACGGCAGGGCTAAGCATAGTTAAAGTTAGGGCCATAAAAGCTCCAGCTAGTAATTTTGTATTTACTATTTCCATAACGTTATCTTAATAATTGTATACCTCACTACATAATAACATATGAACCGTTGATCCTAGACAGTATCGTGGACAACTGATACCTCTAAATTTTTGAAATATTTCTATTCAAAGGCTTCGCTTCTGGGCTTAACCAGCCGTTTGCAGAATGTCTTCTGACCCGATTATAATAAATCGAAATATAGTCAAACAGACTGCATTCACTTCTTTTCGAGTCGAAAAAACGCTCCCATGTACCACGTGACCTTTTAACGTATGAAAGAAGCTTTCAGTCACTGCATTATACCAAAAATTGGGTTATAACTAGTTGAAAGTAATTACTATATTTTAAACGGCTTATTAGTTTATCTAGCAGATATTAATTTTACTTCTGAAGCTAAAACGGTTGATGGTAAACGTTTCCGTAAAGATGGCCGTACACGTACTATCTTTGAAAATTGTACTGAATCAACCATGCTGTACCGTTCATTAGCTAAAGCATTTTATAAAGATGTACCCATTGTTTCAGAAACAGCAAGACTACTTGGAATTTCATCTAGACTCTTTCCAATTGACACAAGAAATCCAAAGCAGGGACATTAGCGGGTACACAACAATATTTACCCTATCTCGTTGCGCTGCTTGAAGAGAATAAAAAGCTAAAACAACAACTCAAAACTGCTGAAATGGAAAGAGAATCCCTAAAAAAAGCAGTAGCGTACTTTGCCAAGGAAAATTAGTGAGGTAAGCTTATATGAAAGAGCATAAAAAAATAGATATCCAACGACGATGATGGCTAGACTACTAAAATTTTCAATATCAAGGTTTTATGATTGGCTTAAACAAGGTTTAAGCCAACGAAAGATTCAAACATATCAGCAGACTATCTTGGTCAAAATCGCCCATCAAGAAACTAAAGAAAGTTATGGCCATATTCGCTTAACGAGATACTTACAATCACAAGGCATTCAAATTAGCGCGTATGCAGTCCGTTGTATCAAAAGGTTAAATCAATTGTATTGTAAGTGCCATAAGCGTTTTAAATGAACTAGGAATAGTGACCACAAGCGTTCTGTCTACGATAATTTGCTAGATCAACAATTTTCAATGGAAACCCCGAATCAAGCATAGGTCAGTGACATAACGTACATTTGGACAGCCGAAGGACAGTTATATCGAGCAGCTTTAAAAGACCTTTGTACTAAACAGGTAGTTGCTTATAACTTAAGTGAACGGATGACAGCCCAACTTATTTGCAATGCTCTCAGCATGGCTGTTGGCAATCATAAACCATCTCGAAAATTAATCGTTCACTCGGACAGAGGAAGCCAATATTGTAGCCATGAATATCGCAATATGATTGAAAAATATGGATTTCAGGCTTCGATGAGTATAAAAGGCGATTGCTACAATAATGCACCAAATCAAATGGCAGAGGACTTTTACAAGTTGCCTGCCTAGAATCTCCTAAGTAAGAGTGTCCTGTTAATCCAGCAAACATCAATTCCCGATAAGCCGAAAAGTCCGAAGCAAAGAGATAAATTGAGTTTATAAAACTAGGTGTTTTCTCCCCCCAAAAAAAAGCCACTGGATTTCCACCTATGCCTATACAACTCTAAATCTGCTACAATTATGCCAATTTTGAATTCCCACTTTTTCAGTTTTAGTACATATTTAGAAATGTGTACATAACTGTGTACATATTGTAGATTTTTCTTATGTTTAAAGATGAATTAGCTAGAGAAGTAAAGGCTCGTAGGACTTTTGCTATTATTTCCCACCCCGATGCCGGTAAAACCACCATGACAGAAAAACTGTTGTTATGGGGTAAAGCGATTCAGGTTGCAGGGATGGTAAAAAGCCGTAAATCTGATCGTGCAGCTACATCTGACTGGATGGAAATGGAAAAAGAACGTGGTATTTCGATCACCACGTCTGTTATGCAGTTCCCATATAAAGGTCACACGATTAACTTACTCGATACACCGGGGCACGAAGACTTCTCGGAAGATACTTATCGTACCCTTACTGCTGTTGACTCCGCACTGATGGTGATTGACGGTGCAAAAGGTGTCGAAGAACGTACCATTAAATTGATGGAAGTGTGTCGTATGCGTGACACACCAATTATTTCATTTGTCAACAAAATGGACCGTGAAATTCGTGAGCCACTTGAGTTGTTAGATGAAATTGAAAATGTCTTAAACATTCGCTGTGTACCAATTACATGGCCACTTGGTATGGGTCGTGACTTTGCTGGTGTATACAATATTCTTGAAGATAAATTGTATGTCTACAAAGCAGGTTTTGGTTCAACCATTACCGATATTGAAGTACGTGATGGCTATGATCACGCTGATATTCGTGAAAAAGTTGGTGAGTTAGCTTGGGCTTCTTTTGAAGAGTCACTTGAGCTTGTACAAATGGCAAATGAGCCATTAGACCGCGAACTTTTCTTACAAGGTAAACAAACTCCGGTTTTATTTGGTACAGCATTAGGTAACTTTGGTGTTGACCACGTTCTCGATGCATTTATGAACTGGGCACCTGAACCTAAAGCGCATCCAACGCAAGAGCGTATGGTTGAAGCAAAAGAAGAAGGTTTCTCTGGCTTTGTATTTAAAATTCAAGCCAACATGGACCCTAAACACCGTGACCGTATTGCCTTCATGCGTATTTGTTCAGGTAAATACGAGAAAGGTCTGAAAATGAATCACGTACGTATTGGTAAAGAAGTTCGTATTAGTGATGCGTTGACTTTCCTTGCAGGCGAGCGTGAGCACTTAGAAGAAGCATGGCCGGGCGATATTATTGGTTTACACAACCACGGTACAATCCAGATTGGTGATACTTTCACTAGCGGTGAAAACTTGCACTTCACAGGTATTCCTCACTTCGCGCCAGAAATGTTCCGCCGTGTACGTTTGAAAGACCCGTTAAAGTCAAAACAGTTGCAAAAAGGTTTGAAAGAGTTGTCTGAAGAAGGTGCAACTCAGGTATTTATGCCACAAATTAGCAATGATTTGATCGTGGGAGCTGTGGGTGTACTTCAGTTTGACGTTGTTGCTTACCGTTTGAAAGAAGAATATAAAGTTGACTGTGTTTATGAGCCAGTAAGTGTAAATACAGTGCGCTGGATTCATTGTGATGATGAAAAGATTCTTAATGAGTTTAAGAAAAAGGCACATGACCAACTTTCTATTGATGGTGGCGGACACTTAACGTATCTTGCGCCAAGCCGAGTGAACTTGCAGATTATGCAAGAGCGTTGGCCTGATATTGAGTTCCGTAGCACACGTGAACACTAATCATGTAAATGTGACAAACAGCTTCGAATAGAAGCTGTTTTGTTTTGAAAAATAAGAAAGGATGATGAAATGAACTTGAGTAAAAAGACAATTATTGCGCTTGTGGTTGCAGCCATAGCTCTAATTTTGGCTATTTGTGTATTTGTCTGGAAAAAGCCTCAGTCTTCATCATCTTCTCAAGAAAATTCAGCTTCTACTCAAGACCATCCGGTTGAGAAAGCAGAGGTTTTACCTTATTTAAATTTGACCGAAACCAAAGCAAATTATGCAGTGCCGTTTTGTGAAAAGAAAAATTGTATTGATGTCGATATTCAAACCATAAAAACCCAAGATGCGTGGTTAAATAGCTGGATTGAAAAAAATCAGACGAAAGTTATTCAGGCTCAAATTAATTTGAAAAAAGATTTAAGCCTTCAACAAGCGATTAATGCTTACGTGAAAAAGTCGGATGAATGGCAAGATAAGTATTCTAAAAATCGTGCTTATGAATTACACATTCGTACACGCATTGCCTCGCAGCGTAACCAGTATGTGTTATTGCAACTGGCTTTAGACAGTAAACAAGAAGAGGTCACTATAAAAGACCGTTATTATTTTTTCGTGGCTGATCGTAAACTGCATAAAAACTTAACGTTGCTTGATGTGCTTAAAAAAGACCAGCAACCGACAGTACATCAAATTGTTCAAACTGCGTATCAGGACTGGTTGAAAAAGCAAACTGCCGATGTCAAAAAACAAGCCCCAAAAACTTTATATTGGGGACAAGCTGACTGGTTCTTTGATGGTGAAGGGGTAGGTTTGCACTATCAGGCAAATCAGATTACGAAAGATGCGCCTCAACTTGATATTTATTTAACAACAGAACAAACGAAAAAAATATTGCAACCTCAGGTTTATGAACAAATGTTTTAAGTTGGTAGCAGAATTTGCAACCTACTTGTAGATGCGCTAACTTCATATGAGTTATGCATAATCTTCTCAGAATAAAGGCAAAATATGATGTTAACTTCTAAGGCTTCGCTACGTTTAACGCTACTTGCTTCTGCGATATTTTTGGTGGCATGTCAGCCTAAAAGTGATCCTAAAGAGTCGGAAGATCAGCAAAAACCGGCTGTGGTTGAACAAAAGCCTGTAGAACTGACTTTGAAAGGAGAAACAGTTCCAAGTAAAGTGACTTTACCGGATTGTGATGGTAAAACTTGTCCCGAATTTACGGTAGAACGCCTACAAAGTAATTTCCCTTTTATTGATAAGATTATTGATCAACAAGTTTTAAAAGCACTTGGTCAGATTCTTGAAATTGCAGAACCAGATGCAAAAGCAGCACAAGCTGATAAGAAGACAGAAGCTTCAGTAGCTGCCGCTACAGAGCAACAAGATAGTTTCGATGCTCAGGTTCAGCGCTATGCAAATTCATTTATTGATTTGGACAATGAATTAAAGGCTCTAAGTAGTAATCACCAGATTAATCTGTTGGTGAAACCTAAAATCATACAGTCTCAAGGTAAAGTCGTAACTGTTGTTGTAAATAGTAGTAGCTATTTAGGCGGGGCACATGGCTCGGCAGCGCAGCAATATTATAATTTTGATTTAAAGAAAGAAAAGCAGGTCAAGCTTGAAGACTTGTTACGTCCAGAGAAAAAAGCGGCTTTAGAAAAATTAGCACATGAAGCGTTTAAAGCTTGGGTGACAGACTCAAAACTTGCAAATAGTGTGAGTGAATATGAGCAAGCTTGGCCGTTTAAACTCACAGAAAATTTCCTATTAGGTGACCAAGGCTTGATTCTTCAATATGGCGAATATGAAATTGGACCTTATGTGGTCGGGCTACCTCGTTTAGTCATTCCATATGACCAATTACAAGAAGTATTGAAAGAAGAATATTTGCCGCAGCCTAAAGCTAAACCAGCTTCGACACCTGCCGCAAAAAGTGCCAGCTAATGCATCTGTTTGATACTCATACCCATTTTGATGTTGCCGATTTTGATGAAGATCGGCACCAGTTAGCACTTGAAGCTAAAAAAGTGGGTGTGGATGCTCTGGTGTTAATAGGCTTTTTACAGTCACGTTTTGATGATTTGGTACAAACCCATCATCAGCTCAAGCAGTGGGACAACGTGCCTACTTCTTATTTAGCACCGGGGTTGCATCCGTTTTATATTGAGCAGCACAAACCAGAGCATCTTTCTCATCTTGAACAGATTTTGCAGCAAGAAGACTGCGTCGCAATAGGAGAAATCGGCTTAGATACCTTCTTAAAGGAACACAAGCAGCCCGATATATATGCCAAGCAAAAACAGTATTTTGGTGATCAGTTAGATCTGGCAACTCAATACCAAAAACCGGTGTTGCTTCATATACGAAAAGCACATGGTGATGTGCTCGCACTATTAAAAGCGCATAAGTTTAAACTCGGTGGCATTGCTCATGCCTTTAGTGGCGGAGTAGAGGAGGCAAAAGGCCTGATTAAGCTTGGTTTTAAAATTGGTGTGACGGGACAAATCACGAACCCCAATGCGAAAAAGCTTCATACGGTTGTGCAGGCTATAGGTGCCGAGCATTTAGTGATTGAAACAGACTGTCCTGATATGACGCCACTTTGCTGCCAAACTTCAACTGAGCAGCGTACTCGAAATACGCCTGTGAATTTACCTTATGTACTAAAAAGTTTGGCTGAAAATTTAAATATGGCAGAGTCAGAATTAGCAGATTTGCTGTGGAAAAACTCTTTATCTGCTTTGAAATTATCGTAATAAAAATCAAAGATTAGAAATAGTAACTAAAACAAAACACAGCGATTAAAAAAGAAGCTTAAAGTAAGAAAACAACATGTAAAAACGTGAAAAATAACATTGCCAGACATGGGAGGATAACCCAATGGCTAAGTATAGCAATATCAATAGTTTTAATGCTTTACAGACGCTAACAGTAGGTTCCAGCAATTATCAGATTTTTAGCTTAACCCAAGCCGAGAAAAAGCTAGGTGACATTGCCAAACTGCCGAAATCATTAAAAGTACTGTTGGAAAACTTATTACGGTTTGAAGATCAGCTCAGTGTTAAAACAGAACACATTTATGCTTTAGCTGAGTGGCTAAAAACCCGTACCTCAGATCAAGAAATTCAATATCGACCTGCACGGGTTTTAATGCAAGATTTTACCGGCGTTCCGGCAGTCGTTGACTTAGCCGCAATGCGTGCTGCAATGGCTGAAGCGGGGGGTGACCCTGAAAAAATTAATCCGTTATCACCTGTAGATTTGGTTATTGACCACTCTGTGATGGTAGACCATTTTGCCGATGATCAGGCTTTTGAAGAAAACGTTCAAATTGAAATGCAGCGAAATGGCGAGCGATATCAATTTTTGCGTTGGGGACAATCTGCATTTAATAACTTTAGTGTTGTGCCACCAGGTACCGGTATTTGCCATCAGGTCAATTTAGAGTATTTGGCTCAAGCAGTGTGGTTAGGTGAAGACAACGGACAAACCTTTGCTTTCCCTGACACCTTAGTGGGTACAGACTCACATACCACTATGATTAATGGTCTAGGGGTATTAGGTTGGGGTGTTGGGGGGATTGAAGCAGAAGCTGCCATGTTAGGCCAACCTATTTCTATGCTCATTCCTGAGGTGATCGGTTTTAAACTAACCGGCAAATTACAAGAAGGGATTACGGCAACTGACTTGGTGCTTACCATTACTCAAATGCTTCGCCAAAAAGGTGTAGTGGGTAAATTTGTCGAGTTCTATGGAGATGGCTTAGCCGACTTACCACTTGCTGACCGTGCAACCATCGCTAATATGGCACCTGAATATGGTGCAACTTGTGGTTTCTTCCCAATTGATGAAGTGACTTTGGGTTATTTGAAATTAACTGGTCGTCAAAGTGACCGTATTGCATTGGTTGAAGCATATAGCAAGGCGCAAGGTTTATGGCGTAATGCGGGTGATGAACCTGTGTTTACAGATACGTTAAGTTTAGATATGAGTACGGTTCAGGCAAGTTTGGCAGGTCCAAAACGCCCTCAAGACCGCGTACTTTTATCGGAAGTACCTAAAACGTTTAATGCGCTCATGGAATTAACCCTTAAGCCAGCCAAAGAAGCGAAAGAACGTTTAGAAAATGAAGGCGGTGGCGGTACGGCTGTAGAAGCGACCAAAGCCAATATTCAGCATGAAAGCCCATCTTGTGTAATTGAAGGGCAAGAATATCCATTAAATCATGGTGATGTCGTGATTTCAGCGATTACTTCATGTACCAATACTTCTAACCCAAGTGTCATGTTGGCAGCCGGTTTACTTGCTAAAAAAGCAATTGAAAAGGGTTTGCAGCGTAAACCGTGGGTAAAAAGTTCACTTGCGCCTGGTTCTAAAGTCGTGACCGACTATTTATTGGCGGCTGGGCTTACGCCGTATTTAGATGAGTTGGGCTATAACTTGGTTGGTTATGGTTGTACAACGTGTATTGGTAACTCAGGTCCTTTACCTGAACCAATTGAAGATGCGATTCAGTGTCATGATCTAAACGTGGCATCTGTACTTTCGGGTAACCGTAACTTTGAAGGGCGTGTGCATCCATTAGTTAAAACCAACTGGCTTGCCTCACCACCACTTGTGGTTGCCTATGGTTTAGTTGGGAATATCCGTACAGACTTAACGACTCAACCAATCGGGCAAGGTAAAGATGGGCAACCTGTTTACTTAAAAGATATCTGGCCAAGTCAGGCAGAAATTGATGCTGTCTTACAAAAAGTAAATACCGACATGTTCCACAAAGAATATGCTGCGGTGTTTGATGGTGATGAAAGCTGGCAAGCGATTCAGATTCCAAAAAGTAAAACTTACGAATGGGCTGATGACTCGACTTATATTCGTCATCCGCCGTTCTTTGAAGGTATTGGTGAGCCACCAAAACCAATCAAGAATATTGAACAGGCACGTATTTTGGCAGTGCTTGGTGACTCGGTAACCACTGACCATATTTCACCAGCGGGTAATATCAAAAAAGACAGTCCAGCTGGCCGCTATTTACAAGAGCAAGGTGTTGAGCCAAAAGACTTCAACTCTTATGGTTCACGACGTGGTAACCATGAAGTCATGATGCGAGGCACCTTTGCTAACATTCGTATTAAGAACGAAATGCTCGGCGGCGAAGAGGGCGGTAATACCATACATGTGCCAAGTGGTGAGAAGCTTGCCATTTATGATGCGGCAATGCGTTACCAACAAGAACATACACCGCTTGTGATTATTGCTGGTAAAGAATACGGAACAGGTTCTTCACGTGACTGGGCTGCCAAAGGAACGAACTTGTTAGGTGTAAAAGCTGTCATTGCTGAAAGTTTTGAACGTATTCACCGTTCAAACTTGGTGGGTATGGGCGTGTTGCCATTACAGTTTGTTGATGGCCAAACCAGACAGTCCCTCAACTTAACGGGTCATGAAGTCATTTCGATTCGTGGTTTATCGGATGGTATTCAGCCTCATGAAATTCTTGAGGTTGATGTGAAAGGGCCAAATGGGGTAGCCAGTCATTTTAATGTGTTATGTCGAATTGATACGTTAAATGAGGTTGAGTACTTTAAGGCAGGTGGTATTTTGCATTATGTACTTCGGAATTTGATTGCTTCATAAATCGATAAACTTAGCATGGCCTTATAATGAATGTGTATGAGCTAATGTTGGGTATATAGCGGTATCCTTACTTTTCGAGGATGAAAAGTAACAAAAATCCTTTGTCGGGCTGACGGCATGTCCCTATACCGCAGCCCAACTGGGTGGCATCCATGCCGCCTGTCACGTTAGTAAATAATGACTTAAATCTTAAATAATATAATTTGATTTATAATGATAAGACTTGTCGTGAACTCAAATATCGCTATCTCAAGTTTTCTTTGATCTGAAATATACTTTCTTCTGAAAAGCAGTAAAATACTCCCCGTGTTTTATATCCCCTCAAAGAGTAGCAATGACCGATCTTCAACAAGATGAATATGACCGCCGTTTTACAGGTGTAGCCAAAATTTATGGTGATTCATCGTTCCAGCACTATGAACAAAGTCATGTGATGGTGATTGGTATTGGTGGGGTTGGCAGTTGGGCGGTAGAAGCTTTAGCGCGTACAGGTATTGGTGAGATCACATTAGTCGATATGGATGTGGTTGCAGCGTCAAATGTAAACCGTCAGCTACCTGCAATGACCTCAACTCTGGGCTGTGAAAAAGTTGAGATTATGGCGGAGCGTTGTCGCCAAATTAACCCACGCATTAAAGTCAATATTATTGACGACTTCTTAACACCTGAAAATGTTGCAGAGCTTTTAAACCCTGTACCAGACATTGTTTTGGACTGCATCGATGATGTTAAAGCAAAACTGGCTTTAATGCTCCATTGTCGTTTTAACAAAATTCCTTTGATTGTGTCGGGTGGGGCAGGTGGTAAGCTCGATCCACTTAAAATTCGCGTGGCGGATCTATCAAAAACAGAACAAGACCCAATGTTAGCGAAGTTACGTAGTCAGCTTCGTGCTCGTGGCATCTGTAAAAAGCCAAAAGAGAAATTTGGCATTACCTGTATTTACTCAATCGACAATCCATTTTCAAGCGCAGATGTCTGCCCATCGGCTGGGTTGCGCTGTGGTGGCTATGGTTCAGCGGTGGTGGTGACTTCAAGCTTTGCTATGATTGCTGTAGCCGAAGTTTTGAAAAAACTCGATTTAAAGAAAGCCTAATTTAAATATTGAAAAGGCATGTGCTTATGTGAGTGCATGCCTTTTGTTTTGGGAAAAACTATTTAATCATATAGCTCTATATTGTCTTGTTTGGGATGTATGGGTAATTGCTGATCATAAAATTTAAAGCACCATAAAATTAAAATAACGATGGTACATATTGTGAAACCTTTTAAGTACTTCATGAAGAATTCAATTAAGTGAATGGTCTTGATTAAAATTCTAGCGAAGGGAATCTATCTAATCTAATATAGAAAATAGACCAAATGATCTAATTTTGAGATGGTAATGCTCACATTAAAACAATTCCAATATTTCATAAAAATTGTTGAAGAAGGGAGTTTTACCGCTGCTTCCGAAAAGCTATTTATTGCCCAGTCTGCTTTAAGTCGACAAATGAAACTATTAGAAGAAGAAATTGATTTTCTGTTGTTTGATCGCACGGATAAAAGAGTAAAACTTACGGCAGCAGGAGAGGTCTTCTATAAGAAAATAAAAGATAACCTGCTTTATTTAAATGAAATTATTGATCTGTCTAAAAGTGTTTCGGAAGGGAAAAATCGACAGGTTAAAATTGCTCATTCCAGCAGTATTGTCGTGGATAATACAAAGGTGCAGATATTAAAAGAAGTTAGCTTAACGCAGCAGTTGAGCTTTGAGATTAATACCTTATCATCCGAGCAGCAAATCTTAGCGTTATTAAATGGTGAAATTGATATCGGTTTGATCCGCCCACCAGTTCGGCATACTTTAGATGGTATAAATACTCTTAAGTTATATGAAGAGCCTTTAATGGTGGCTGTGCATATTGATCATGCCAAGTTTTCTAAATCAGAAAAGGTTTATTTAAAAGACTTAAAAGATGAGTGTTTTGTATCAACACCTCATGCCGAAAGAGGAGGCTTAAGTTATTTGGTCGCAAATCTGTGTTTAGCCGCAGGATTTACCCCACAAAAAGCCTCCATTCAGTCGCGTAAGATTTCACAGTTACAGCTCGTGGCGGCAAATTTAGGGGTAGGTATTGTTCCTGCGGAGTTTCAACAAATCTTACCTGCCAATGTAAAACTAATACCTTTGGAAGATTCCCTATCTCTTTCGGAAGTTTTACTGGTCTATAGAAAAGGCCATGATGAAATCATTCAGCATTGTGCCGAGCAAATTCATCAAATGTTTCTATCTTAGAAGTGAATTAGCCTAATCTATAGTAAGTATAGGTGACGTTATCATCTTTATAGACGTCATAACTACTTTGTTTAAAGTCCGACACCCATTCGCTTCCTGTGTAACCAGCGATATGACCGTAAATATGGTTGCGGGTTCTGTGAATGATATAAATGTCGCCTTCTTGTGGCTCATCAAAGGCTGGATTTATTTCTTTATAGCCAATTTTCTTGAGGGTATCGCCCCAATCAGATGCTGCAATCGGATGATTTTCAACATCGGCACCAGCAGACTCAAGCGCAATACGGATGCTACGTGCACAACGCGCTTTACTGCGTCTAGAGGTAATACTTTCTAATTTAGCTACGAATTTTTCTACATCAATGGCTGGAGGAGTGTTGGTTTCAGTGGAGTGATTATTGGGTTTCATGGTGAATGGATAAGGGAGGCTTGGTGTGCTGTGG